>CAZRRW010000069.1:0-11589 GCA_964602505.1 uncultured Burkholderiaceae bacterium | reverse complement strand
CGCCAGGGTGAGCGTCATCGCGACCACCGCAAAGGCGATCTCCCGCGCCCCCTTGATGGCGGCCTGAAATGGGGCCATACCCTCTTCGATATGGCGGTAGATGTTTTCCAGCACCACGATCGCATCGTCCACCACTAGCCCAATAGCCAGCACCAGAGCGAGCAGCGTCAGCGTGTTGATCGTGAACCCGGCCAGCGCAAGGATGGTGAAGGTGCCGATCAGGCTGACCGGGATGGTGATCAGCGGAATGATGGACGCCCGGACGGTGCGCAGAAACACGAAGATGACCAGGGCCACCAAGATGACCGCCTCGGCGATGGTCTTGTAGACCTCGTCGATCGACCGGTCGATGAAGATGGAGTTGTCGTTCGCGACATTCACGTCCACGCCAGCCGGCAAGTCCTGGCGGATCTTGGTCATCAGCTTGCGCACCTCGCTCGACAGCTCCAACGGATTGGCTGTGGCCTGCTTGAGCACCCCAAGGCTCACCGACTCGGCGCCATTGAAGCGGACTGCCGTTCGCTCTTCGGCTGCACCCTGCTGCACCCGGCCAATGTCAGCAATGCGCACCGGATAGCCATTGACGTTGCGAACCACCACCTGCATGAACTCACCCGGGCGCTGCAGGTCAGTGGCCGAGGTGATGTTGAACTCGCGCTGCGAGCTTTCCACCCGGCCGGCTGGCACCTCCAGGTTGGATCGGCGCAGGGCGTCTTCCACATCGGCCGGGGTGATGCGGTAGCCCGCCATCTTGTCGGCATCCAGCCAGACCCGCATGGCGTACTTTCGCTCACCAAAGATGCGAACGTCCGCAGCCCCGGATGCGGTCTGCAGCAGCGGCTTGACGATGCGGTTGGCAATGTCGCTCAACTCCAGCGCACTGCGGATTTCGCTGGTCAGTGCCAGCCAGATGACCGGAAACGCATCGGCCTCCACCTTGGCCACCACCGACTCGTCGATCCCCTGGGGCAGACGCTGGCGCACGCGGGCGGTCTTGTCGCGCACATCGGCCGCCGCCGAGTCGGCGTCGCGCTCCAGCTTGAACTTCACCGTGATCTGGCTCTGCTCCTGGCGCGAGATCGAGGTGATCACATCCACCCCTTCGATGCCGGCCAGAGAGTCCTCAAGCACCTTCGTCACCTGCGACTCGATCACCTCGGAGCTCGCCCCGCCATAGCGGGTGGTCACGGTGACCACGGGTTCATCGATCTTCGGGTACTCGCGCACCGACAACTGCTCGAAAGACACCAGTCCGATCAGCACGATCATCAGCGACAGCACGGTGGCAAACACCGGGCGCCGGATGGATATCTCAGGCAGTTGCATCGTGGCCTTTCAAACTTGGCAGCGGCGAACCCATGTCAGGGCCGGGGCGCCGCAGGCGCTCCAGAGGGCGGCCCACCGGCCGGGGGAGCCCCAGGCCCAGCTCCAGATCCGCCCGACGCGGCGACGGGCCCGGGGGCACCAGACGCGGCCCATTGGGCACCCGCAGGCCCCGCGCCAGCCCCAGGCGGGCCGCCCGGGCCACCCGGCGGGCGACGGCTCAGGTCCACGATGCGCAGGGGCGTGCCGTCACGCTGCAGGCGCTGGTGCCCGGCTACAACGATGGTGTCGTCAAGCGTAACGCCATCCAGCACCTCGACCTTACCGGCACGGCGCAGGCCCAGACGCACCTCGGTACGCTGCGACAGGTTCTTGATCTCAGGCGGCAGGTTCGGCGGCAGCGTGTAGGTGCTGTCTTTCGGCAGAGAGGCCAGGAAGGTGTCGATCGGCACCACCTTGACCACGAACTGGCGGCCACCCTGGGGCACGATGGCCTCTTCCGGCACCACCAAGGCCTCCTCCTTGATACCAAACACCACTGTGGCGCGGGCAAACATGCCTGGGCGCAGCGGGAACGGTGGCCCGCCCGAGCCCGCACCGGGCGGACCCCCTGGGCCCGCTTTCGAAGCAGGCCCAACCGGGCCACCCCGGGCTACGGCCCCTGGCGCCGCAGCAGCCAGGTTTGCTGGAGGGGCACCCGCAGCAGGTGACCCCACCGGGGCCGTGCCCCCTGCAGAGCGGCCTGCCAGCGAGCCAGCAGCGGCAGCCCCCGGGGCCACCATGCCTGCCGATGCCGCCGAAGCCCGCAGGGCAAGGCACTGCGCCAGCTCGGGCGACACAGGCCTCAGGGGGGCCACACTCGTGGTTGGCGAACCTGCCGACGTCGATGCAGCGGGCCGCGCGGCCACCTTGACCGGCGGCTGATCCGAGCCGCTCTTGGCAACCGCAGGCCCTGTGCCGCCCTGCGCCGCCGTGGTGCCTGCTCCAGCGGGTGGCCCTCCCGCGCCGGGGGGCCGACCGGGAGCGCCCGGTGGCAAGGGAGCGGGTTCGCCAAAGGTGTTGGGCAGCAAGGCCCGCACTCCGATCGAACGGCCGTTGGCATCCACCAAGGGGTCGATCGCCTCCACCTTGGCCCTGAAGATGCGAGATGGGAAGGCGTCGATGTTCAGGTCGACCGCCTGCTCGCGCCGCAACTTGCCAAGAAAGCGCTCGGGAACGCGGAAGTCCACGAACAGCGAGGAGATGTCCTCTACGTTCACCAGATCGGCACCGTCCTTGACATAGTCACCCACATTCACCGAGCGGATGCCCACGCTGCCATCAAATGGGGCCAGCACCTGCATGCGCTCCAGCCGGGCGCAAGACAAGGCCAGCTGCGCCTCGGCCACCTGCAGCGCAGCCGCACTCTCGTCGACCACCCGCTGGGCAATGAAGTTCTGGGCCACCAGTTCCTGGTTGCGCCGCAGGTTGCTTTGGGCAATAGAGACGCTGGCCTGGCTTTGCTTGACCTCCGCACGCTGCAGCACGTCGTCCAACTGCACGAGCAGCTGGCCGCGGCGCACCCGCCCGCCATCCTGGAAATTGATGCTGGCCACGCGACCAGCCACCTCGGGCCGCATCATCACCCCTTGGCGGCTGCGCAATGTGCCCACGGCCTGCGCGTCGTCCTGCAAGCGCATGGTCTCTACCTTCGCCACCTCAACGCCAGCGGGCCCGCCAGGGCCGCCGGGTGCGCCAGGCGCTCCGCCAGCAGGCCCCGCTGGCGCTGCGGCCGCAGGCACACCCCCTGCACCTGGCGCACTGGCCGACGGCCGGGCACCGGGGCCCTTGTGCTGGTACCACCAGGCAGCGCCAGACACCGCTGCCAGCCCCAGCACCGCAACCGCTGGGTAGAAAATTTTCTTGGTCATGAACGCTTGCACACGGCCCCAGCACTGGCGGCCGATCCTTGAATCAACAACTCACTGTATCGCGATCAGGGCAAACAGGCAGCAACACAGTCACAGGGTCGGCTATCCGGCTTCAGCGGGGCACACCCAGGTTGGCCAGCTCGTCGGCGCGCTCGTTGCCTTCGTCACCGGCGTGACCCTTGACCCACTGCCAGTCCACGTGATGCAGCTTGACCAGCGCCTCCAGCCGCTGCCACAGGTCGACGTTCTTCACCGGCTCCTTGGAGGCCGTCTTCCAGCCACGCGCCTTCCAGCCCGGCAGCCATTCGGTCATGCCCTTGAGCACGTACTGGCTGTCCACCCAGAGCGTCACGTCGCAGCTGCGCTTCAGGGCCGCCAGCGCTTCGATGACGGCCGTCATCTCCATGCGGTTGTTGGTGGTCTGCCGTTCACCGCCATGCAGCTCTCGCCGGGCGCCGTCTGTGAGCAGTACCACGCCCCAGCCGCCTGGGCCGGGGTTGCCTTTGCAGGCGCCGTCGGTATAGGCCACCACTTTGGGGCGGCGGATATGGAGTTCACTCATCCACCGATTTTCGTCGCCGCCGAGCCGCTGGCGGAGACCGGCACAGATGCCGACGTGGACACGGCTGCGGGCGCAGCCTGGGCCCGGGCCGCCGCGCGCTTGAAGGCGGGCGCAATCAGGTGCATGCCTTTGACCCGCTTGACCGCGACGATGAGATACACCGCCCCCAGAGTGGGCCAGAACCGCGGGCCCAGGGCGTCCATCCAGCGCCAGCGGTGCAGCCACCGGTCAGACGTGAGCGGCGGGCGGAAGCAACCAAACTGTCCGGCCTCGACTTCGAACCCAAGCAGGCGCAGCCAGTCGCGAAGGCGCCGAAAGCCGATCATCTCGCCAGCCCGCGGCAGGTACAGCCCCTTGGACGAGAACAGGCGCTCGCGCCAGTGGCCGATGCGCTGGCGCGCCGCCCAAAAACTCCAGGGGTTGAAGCCGACGATGACCACTCGGCCCTCAGGCACCAGCACCCGCTCCACTTCGCGCAAGGCCTCGTGCGGATCAGCCGCCAGCTCGAGGCTGTGCGGCAGCACCACCAGATCAAGCGAGGCAGCAGGGAAGGGCAAGGCAGTGAAGTCGCAGACCAAGTTGGCCACTGACTCGCCAGACGGGCCTTGGGGCTGGACGCGCTGATCCGCCATGCCCAGCGACACCCACCGGTGCGGCATGCGGTTGCCCACAAGCGCCTGAACCTGGGGCACGCCGAGCTGCAGCGCGTGAAAGCCAAACACGTCGGCCACCGACGCTTCCAGCGCCTGCTGCTCCCAGGCCAGCAAATGGCGCCCCTGGGGCGTGGCAAACCAGTGCTGCAAATCTATACTCGTGCCGATGTCGAGCGCGTCGGTCAGGTCACGTACAGCAGACGGCGCCTCAGGCGTACCGGGCGCGCCCTTTTCACCGGCCGGTGGCCGCGGCAGCTCAGGGCCCGACACGCTGATGCCCCCCCACACGCGCATCGACCTGCCAGCACCTTGGTCGATGCTGGCGATTCCCGCGTTCACCGACAACTATTTCTGGCTGATGCATGACGGCGCCTCGGCTCTGGTGGTCGACCCGGGCGAGGCCGGGCCAGTGCTGCACATGGTGGCGGCGTTGAGGCACAGCCACCCCACCCTTGAACTGAAAACCATTCTAGTGACGCATCACCACCCCGACCACACGGGCGGCGTGGCCGACCTGGCACGCGCCACCGGAGCACGCATCGTGGCGCCTGCAGCCGGGGTGGCCCAGAACCGGTACGGGTTCGTGCCCGATACCCAGGTGGGCGAAGGCGGGCGCGTGGACGTGCTGGGCCTGAGCTTCGAGGTGATGGACGTGCCGGGCCACACCCTGGACCACGTGGCCTACTGCTGTGCCGATCCGCGTCTTGGTGACCCGCTGCTGTTTTGCGGCGATACCCTATTTTCTGGCGGGTGCGGCCGCCTGTTTGAGGGCACACCCGAGCAGATGCTGGCCTCTCTGGACAAGCTGGCGGCGCTGCCTGCCACCTCCCGGGTGTGCTGCACGCACGAGTACACCCTGTCGAACCTGCGCTTTGCGCTTGCCGCAGACCCTGGCAACCCCGCTCTGGTGCAACACCATGCCCGCTGTGTTGCCCTGCGCGAACATGGCCAGATGACCCTGCCCTCCAGCATCGCGCTGGAACGTGCAATCAACCCTTTCTTGCGGGTGCGCGAGCCTGCACTGATGGCGGCTGCCCGCGCCCAGGGCGCTGGGTCGGACGAGCCGGCTGCCGTCTTCGCGGCCCTGCGAGCTTGGAAGAACACGTACCAATGAACCCAAGCGTCGAATGAACCCACTGTCCATGACCCCACAGCGCTTCGCGCTGTCGCTTGGCGGCCTGGCCTTGCTGGTGCTGAGTGGTTGCGCCACGGCGCCACCAGCCGCCAGCCCGTCTGCACCCTCGCCCACGGCGGCCCTGCCCCCCAGTGCCAGCCTGCCGCCCGCCGCGCCACCTGCGGCACCGGTGGCGCCACCAGCCGCCCAGCCCGCGAGCGTGGCCCCCGAGGCCGCTGCCCCGGCGCCGCCTGCTGCACCGCCGCCACCCAAGGACTTGTGGGAGCGCATCCGCAACGGCTTTGGCATGCCCGACCTGCAGACCGATCTGGTGCGCGACCGCGAGCAGTGGTACGCCTCTCGCCCGGAATACGTGCGCCGCATGACCGAGCGTTCGCGCCGCTACCTGTTCTACATCGTTGAAGAGCTCGAAAAGCGCCGCATGCCCAGCGAGATAGCCCTGCTGCCCTACATCGAGTCCGCCTTCAACCCACTGGCCATGTCGCATGCCAAGGCCTCTGGCATGTGGCAGTTCATCCCGTCCACCGGGCGCGATTACGCGCTCACCCAGAACCTGTTCCGCGACGAGCGGCGTGACGTGCTTGAGTCCACCAAGGCCGCCCTCGACTACCTGCAGAAGCTGCACCGCATGTTTGGCGACTGGCACCTGGCGCTGGCCGCCTACAACTGGGGCGAGGGCAGCGTCAGCCGCGCGATTGCCCGCAACCAGCGCGCTGGCCTACCCATTGACTACGCCAGCCTGACCATGCCGATGGAAACCCGCATGTACGTGCCCAAGCTGCAGGCGGTGAAGAACATCATCGCCAGGCCACAGGCCTGGGGCATCGCGCTGCCGCTGATCGAGAACCACCCCTACTTCACCCCCGTCACCATCCAGCGCGACATCGACGTGTCGCTGGCTGCCCGCCTGGCCAACCTGAAGATCGAGGACTTCAAGGCCCTCAACCCGTCCATGAACAAGCCAGTCATCCTGGCCATGGGTACGCCCACCATCCTGCTGCCCCGGGACAACGCTGACATCTTCAGCCGCAACCTCGACAGCCACTCGGGCCAGTTGTCCAGTTGGACGGCTTGGCTGGTGCCGGGCACCATGCGGGTGGCCGACGCCGCCAAGCGAGTGGGCATGAGTGAGCTTCAGTTGCGCGAGGTCAACCGCATCCCGCCGCGCCACCTCATCAAGGCGGGCTCGACCATCCTGGTTCCGCGCAGCGAGGGCGGCAAGGACGTGCCAGATGCCCTGGCCGACAACGCGCAGCTGTCCACAGCGCCCGAGGGCGGCGGCAAGCGCAAGGCCGCACACAAGGGGCTGCACCAAGCGGCCACCGGCCCAAAGACCGCCCGCGCCTCCAGTGGTGGCCCGCAGGTCCGGCAGGCGGCGGCGAAAAAGTCGGGCGTCAAGCAGGCGGCCGCCAAGCCCCGCGCCAGCGCTTCAGCCAGCAAGGCCAAGCCCGCTCAGGCGTCGAACCGGGCCTTGGCCAAGCGGGCGAACTGATTGGTGTAGCTGCGCACCAGGCCCAAGCGGTCCACGCGGGCGTTCACGCCCACCGCGCGCAGGGCGCGCGGCCCAGTGCGGGTCACGTCCGGCGGAATCAGGCCGTCGGCAGAAAAGGAGTTGCGCACCTTGCCAAAGGCGCTCAGGTACAGCGCCCGGTCACCCGCCAGATACGTCTCGGGCACAGTCTTCATGATGTCGCCCAGGCCTGCCGTCTGCATCCACTTCAGCGCGCGCACCGTGCCGTAGGCCAGGGCCTGCGCGGTGGTGGCGTTGCGGCGCAGCCATTCCTCACTTGCAAACAGCACCGACGCCGGCAGCAGGCCGCCAAACACCAGCTCGCTGCCCTGACGGCTGCGCAGGTCGGCCAGCACCCGCAAGTCGCCCGACTGCTCCAGCGACGAGGCCTTGGGGTCAGACACACACACCGCGTGGATCTGACCACTGCGCAGGGCGCTGGACACCGCCATGGGTTCGGGCAGGCTCACCCAGTTCACGTCACCTGCGGCCAAGCCCACCCGCTCCAGGCTCAGTCGCACCGCGGCCGTCGCCGTGGCCGCACCGGGCGGCACAGCGATCGATCGGCCCTTCAAGTCACCCAGGCTGCGCACACTGCCGCCTGCGCCGCGCGCCGCCACGCCCATGGCCAGCAGTGGGGCCATGGTCAGGGCAGCAAAGGCCTGCAGATCCACCCCTGAAGCGACACCGACCCCAGCCCATCCGGGCAGTCGGCCCAGCATGTCGGCATACCCCGCGCTGCCCACCTCGACCCCGGCGTTCGCTACCGGGGCATTGCCGCTCCAGCCCTGAACCGCCTGCACCACGCGGGTGTTGCTGCCCATCTCCACAAAGTCCACCTCCAGTTGCTCCAGACGGAACAAGCCAAGCTGATCGGCCAGCAAGAGAGGCAGTTGCGACAGATTGGCCCGGTTGTCCAGAGCCACCGTCACCCGAAGGCGCTCACGCGCGGCCCAGGCCGCAGGCGCACCCAGGCTCGCGGCGAACAGGGTTGCCGAGGCCGACCAGCCCGCACGCAGCACGGAACGACGGGGAAGAGCAAAACGCGTCACCCCGCCAAGGTAAGCGGATTGCGGCAGCGCCGCATTGGTGAAGTCACTGAAACTGAACGAAAAAATACGTCACACCGCAGTTACGCAGCGCTGGCGCCGCCGCCGCCCCGCCCCACCCAAGGGGGAGCCCTTAAGGGAAAACTACAGGAACGGCGTCAGGAAGATGGCCACGTTGACGAAGAACGCCAGGGTCCACACCGCCGAGCGCAGCGCGGCGGCGTCGGCCACGTACATCATGATGTAGACGATGCGAAGCGCCACGAACAAGGCCGCCAGGATGTCCACCACCGTCTGCCCGGCCTTGAGCTGGTGCGCCATCAGCACCGCGGCAATGAAAAAAGGCAACGCCTCAAAGCTGTTGGCCTGTGCCGCGTTGGCCCGGGCGCGTGCGCCGGTCTGTGTGGCCATCCAGGCACGTGGGTTGTGGTTGTCGTAGCCGCCCTGTTTGCGCGACACGCCGAACATGCCGCGCTTGGCCAGCCAGGCACAGACGATGGGCAGCACGCTGGCAATCAGCACGCACCAGAAGGCAACAGGAATCCTCATGACTTCACTCCCGAAAAGGCCCGGCAGGCGGGGCAAAGCGGCCAGGCATGCTCATCGCCGGTCCATCAGGGCATGGGCAATGGTGCCCAGGTCCACAAACTCAAGCTCGCTGCCCACCGGCACGCCACGCGCCAGCCGCGTCACCTTCACGCCCCTGGGCCGCAGGGCCTCGGCAATGGCGTAGGCCGTGGCCTCGCCCTCGGCGGTGAAGCTGGTGGCCACGATAACCTCTCGCACCGGGGCCTCGGCGCCGTCGGTGGGCGCCACGCGGCGCACCAGGGTGTCTAGCGCAATGTCGCGCGGGCCCACGCCATCCAGCGGCTTCAGGCGGCCCAGCAGCACAAAGTAAAGGCCGCGAAAGGCCATGGTCTGCTCCACGGCTGCCTGGTCGGCCGGGGTCTCCACCACACACAGCAGGCTGCGGTCGCGCCCCGGATCGCGGCAGGTGTGGCACACCTCGTCTTCGGTGAAGGTGTGGCACTGGCTGCAGTGGCGCACCTTGCGCGAGGCCTCGGTCAGGCTGCTGGCCAGCAGGGCCGCGCCTTCCCGGTCGTTCTGCAGCAGGTGGTAGGCCATGCGCGCGGCGGTGCGCGGCCCCACGCCGGGCAAGCGGCGCAGAGAGTCCACCAGGGCGTCGAGCGCGGCCAAGCGCGGCTACCGGCGGCTGGTCTCAGAAGGGCAGCTTCATGCCGGGCGGCAGCGGCATGCCTGCAGTGACCTTGCTCATGCGCTCGGTGCTGGTTTCCTCGGCCCGACGTGCGGCGTCATTGAAGGCGGCAGCCACTAGGTCTTCGAGCATGTCCTTGTCGTCGGCCAGCAGGCTCGGGTCGATGCTGACCCGGCGCACCGAGTGCTTGCAGGTCATGACCACCTTGACCAGGCCGCCACCCGACTGGCCTTCAACCTCCACATTGCCCAGTTCGTCCTGCACCCGCTTCAGGTTGTCCTGCATCTGCTGGGCCTGCTTCATGAGCCCGGAGAGTTGACCTTTGTTGAACATGCTGTGTCCTTCCGATGATGAGAAATCCTATGCAGGCTTCACGCTGCCGGGCACGATGCGCCCGCCAAACTGCTCCTGCAGTGCACGCACCAGCGGTGCCTGGGCAATGGCCTGCTCGGCGGCATGCTGCCTGGCCGCCTCGCGGGCATGGTGGCGCTTGAGCGGGCTGTCCGGTGCGGGCTGCACCGCCAGTTGCAGGGTGATGGAGCGGCCCTCGCGCTCAGACACCACCGCCTGCAGCTTGACCAGCGCCGCGCCGTAGGTGCCAGCCTCGCGCTCGACCGCCAGCGTCCAGACGTCCAGCCCGTCAGCCACCCATTGGCTCTGTGCCGCCAGTTCCTTGGTCAGCGCCGCAATCTGCCCCTTGGCCGACATGTCGCGCACCATGGCTTCCCATCGGTCGGCCAGGGCCGTGTCGGTGGGCCACGCTGCGGCGGCCGGCTCGGGCGGCACCGAGGCCGCCTCAGCCGCCGGACGGATGATGGGTGCGGCCACGGGTGCGGCCATGGTTTTGGCTACCGGCGCGGGCGCGGGCTGAACGGCTTGCGGCGCAGGGGTAACCACTGGCGCGGGCGCAGGCCTGGCGGCGGGTGATGAAGGCACCGGGCGGCTCAGCCTGGCCACCGAGGACGGTGCCTTCAGCGGCATGGCCCGAGGCTTGGCGGGCGGGGCATCGGCCGGGCGGAAGGCCAGCAGCCGCAGCAGCACCATGGTGAGGCCGGAATACTCGTCGGGCGCCAGGCCCAGTTCTTCACGGCCCTTGAGGGCCAGGCTGTAGAGCAACTGGGTCTCCGCCGGGTCGAGCACGTCTTTCAGCGCGGCAAGTTCCGCGTCGTCCGCGTCGGCGGTGTCTGCCGCGCCCGGCACCGCCTGAAACACGGCCAGGCGCTGCAAGGCCATGGCCAACTGCTCCAAAAAACCCTGGGCGCTGAGCCCCTGGTCGCGCAGGTTGTTTGACAGTTGCACCACGGCGGCGCCGTCGCCCGCTCCCAGGGCACTGATGACAGCGAGCACCTGCTCGCGGCCCACCGTGCCCAGCATGGCACGCACCGCCTCCAATGCCACGCCACCGCCGCCATAGGCAATGGCCTGGTCGGTCAGCGACAGGGCATCGCGCATGGAGCCCCGCGCCGCCCGCGACAGCGCCTTGATGGCCGCTGGCTCTGCCTGCACCCCCTCGGCCACCAGCACCTGCCCCAGGTGCTCGGCCACGGTTTCAGGCGCCATGGGCCGCAGGTTGAACTGCAGGCAGCGCGACAGCACGGTCACGGGCACTTTCTGCGGATCCGTGGTGGCCAACACGAACTTCAGGTATTCGGGCGGCTCTTCCAGCGTCTTCAGCATGGCGTTGAAGGCGGTGGTGCTGAGCATGTGCACCTCGTCGATCATGTAGACCTTGAAGCGCCCCACGACTGGCTTGTAGACCGCCTGATCCAGCAGTTGACTGATCTCTTCCACCCCGCGGTTGGAGGCGGCGTCCAGCTCGACATAGTCCACAAAGCGGCCAGCATCGATGTCGGTGCAGGCCTGGCAGACGCCACAGGGCTCGTCGGTCACGCCGCCCCGCCCGTCTGGCCCGACGCAGTTGAGCGATTTGGCCAGGATGCGCGACACCGTGGTCTTGCCCACGCCGCGGGTACCGGTGAACAGGTAGGCATGGTGCAGGCGCTGCGTGCGCAAGGCGCCCGTGAGGGCTTGCACGACATGCTGCTGACCCACCATCTCGGCAAACTTTCGCGGCCGGTACTTGCGGGCCAACACCAGATAACTCATGCGGCGATTCTAGAAATCGTTTCTAGGCGCCCCGCACTGCGGTGCCCACGGGCCCCTGCCTAGAATCGACATCGACGGGCCTTCCCGCATGGTGAAGCGGCCAACCGGGTCAGGTGGGGAACCAA
>CAZRRW010000068.1:915-11617 GCA_964602505.1 uncultured Burkholderiaceae bacterium | reverse complement strand
GCTCCGGCGATTTCCTGCATGCGGGCGTTGCCGGCGTCCTGGCCCAGGATCCAACTTCGCTGGATGAAGCCATAGGCCACGGCGGCCAAGCCGCAGGCCAGGGCCAGGTAGAGCGCTGCTTGTGCTGACATCTGGTGTTTTCCTCCGTTGCGCGTGGTGCGCTGATTGATCACGTCTTTTGCCTGCGTCGAGGCGCTTCGTGAACCGGAGGCAGTGGCCTTGTTCCAAACAGCGCCTTGACGCGAGCGTCAGGCGTTGCTTCCTTGCGGTGGGGGTGATGCTCTTGTCGGCAGCGTCCACACCAGCAATTGGCCAACGTAGCGATTACAGCAGAGTGGGGATTAGGGTTCCCCCTAAAATTCAAGCAATCTCAATTCATCTGAATGTCACTTTCATGAGTCTCGACCAAGTCGGCCCTGGCAAGCACGCACCCGAAGAGTTCAACGTCATCATCGAGATCCCGATGAATGCCGACCCGATCAAGTACGAGGTCGACAAGGAAACCGGCGCCATCTTTGTGGACCGGTTCATGAGCACGGCGATGCACTACCCCTGCAACTACGGCTACGTGCCCAAGACCCTCAGCGGCGACGGCGACCCGGTTGACGTACTGGTGATCACGCCGGTGCCGCTGATCCCTGGGGTGGTAGTGACATGTCGGCCCATCGGCATCCTCAAGATGCAGGACGAGGCAGGCGAAGACGGCAAGCTGCTGGCCGTACCCACCGACAAGAAGTGCTCGCTCTACACCCAGTGGCGCAAGCCGGAAGACCTGAACCCCTTGAGGCTGAAGACCATCAGCCACTTCTTCGAGCATTACAAGGACCTGGAAGTCGGCAAATGGGTCAAGGTACTCGGTTGGGAAGGGCCTGAGGCCGCGCGCAAGGAAGTGGCCGACGGCATGGCCAACTACGCCAGATCGCAGGCTTGAACCGCGAATGGCCAGAGCTGAGGTGTCTAGTCTGAAGACGCGGCGGCCTTGAACGGGCTGCGGTCGCGCAGCTCGTCGATATAGGCCTCGACGCCCTGACGCTCCCGGTCCAGGAAGCGCTGGACCGCGTCGGCAAACTGGGGGTGCGCCAGCCAGTGGGCCGAGCAGGTGGGCACGGGCAGCAAGCCGCGCGCCATCTTGTGCTCGCCCTGCGCACCGCCTTCGAAGGTGTCGTAGCCATGCTCGATGCACCACGCCAGCGGCTGGTAGTAGCAGGCTTCGAAATGCAGGCAGTCCACTCGCTCCAGCGCCCCCCAATAGCGCCCATAGGCCCGCTGCCGCGAGGCGTCCAGCCCAATCAGCGAGCAGGCGATGTCCCGGGCGTCGCGCTGGGCCACCAGCAGCAGCCAGTGATCGGGCATGTGCTCGGCCATGGCCCGGAAGAAGGCTGGGGTGAAGTAGGGCGGGTTGCCGTGCTCCCGGTAGGTCCGGCTGTAGCACTGGTAGAAGAACGCCCAGTCTGCGGGGGTGATCTGCGGGCCCAGCAATGCCCGGAACTGGACACCGGCCTCGGCCACCTTGCGCCGCTCAGCCCGGATCTTCTTGCGCTTGCTTTGCTCCAGAGTGGCCAGGTGGTCGTCGAATGTGTTCACCCCCGGGGGGCGGCGCCAGTGCAACTGAACGTTGTGGCGGACCATGAAACCAGCCGCCTGCAAGGCCTGGCGATCGGCTGGTGATGGGTACAGGATGTGCAGTGAGGACACGCCGCTGCGTCGGGCCAGGCCGAGGGCAGCATCCACCAGCGCGGCGCGGGCCAGCTCGTCTTGTGCCAGCAAGCGGGTGCCCGGCACCGGGGTGAAGGGCACCGCCCCAAGCAGCTTTGGGTAGTAGCTCAGGCCGTGCTGCTCGTAGGCCTGCGCCCAGGCCCAGTCGAACACGTACTCGCCGTAGGAGTGGTTCTTCAGGTAGAGCACTGTGGCGGCTGCGAGCTCGCCTTCGTGCCACAAGGACAGCACCAGCGGCTGCCAGCCCGTGTCGCGGTTGGCTGAACCTGACGCCGTGGCCGCATGGAGGTAGGCGTGCCGCATGAAGGGCGTGGGCTCGCTCTGGCGCGCGAGCAGTCCATCCCATGCCGTCGGCTCGATGGCGGCCATGTCTTCATCGACCCGGGTGACATAATTTTTCGAAGACATGAGCCTGCCCACACCATGAAAGTCGCCGTCGCGCAGTTCAACGCCACTGTGGGCGACATTGCGGGCAATGCCCGCCAGATGGTGGCATTGTGTCGCGAGGCACATGCCCAGGGTGCCCAGGTGGTCGTGACCCCTGAGTTGTCGCTCAGTGGTTATCCAGCCGAAGATCTGCTGCTCCGTCCAGCTTTCATCCGGGCCTGTGATGAAGGCCTGCGCGGCATGGCTGCGGAGCTGGCGGCCCTGCAGGGCTTGCATGTGGTGGTGGGGCATCCCCAAGGCCACGACATCCGCACCAAGTCGTACGCGGTGCAGCAGCGGTTCAATGCCGCATCGGTGTTGATGGGGGGCCAGGTGGTGGGCACCTACACCAAACGCGAACTGCCCAACTACCAGGTGTTTGACGAGAAGCGCTACTTCACTCCTGGCGGCAAGCCTCTGGTGTTTGAGGCTGGCGGCGTGCGCTTTGGCATCAACATCTGTGAGGACGCATGGTTCGACGCGGCCCCCAAGGCGGCGCGGCTGGCAGGGGCGCAGGTGCTGCTGGTGCCCAACGCCAGCCCTTTCCACGTGGGCAAGTTCAGCGAGCGGATTGAGCAGATGGCCAAGCCGGCGGCCTTGCATGGAATGGGCTTGGTGTACGCCCATCACGTGGGAGGGCAGGACGAGGTGGTGTTTGACGGAGGGTCGTTTGCCCTGGATGCCCAGGGCAGGCTGATGGCGCGTGCCGAGATGTTTGCCGAGCAGCTGCTGATGGTGACGATTGAGTCGGATGGCCGGATGCATGGCCCCTTGGCTCCAGAACTGTCTGACGAGGCCCAGATCTGGCAGGCACTGGTGCTGGGCGTACGCGATTACCTGGGCAAGAACGGCTTTCCGGGGGCAATCATCGGCCTGTCCGGCGGCGTGGACTCGGCGGTTGTGCTGGCGGTGGCGGTGGATGCGCTGGGGCCCGACCGGGTGCGTACCGTGATGATGCCCTCGCCCTACACCGCCGACATCTCGTGGATTGACGCACGCGACATGGTGGGACGTCTTGGCGTGCGGTACGACGAGATCCCCATCTCGCCCATGTTTGATGCGTTCCGCAGCGTGCTGGCTGGCGAGTTTGCAGGTTTGCCGGAGGATGCGACTGAGGAGAACATCCAGGCCCGCATCCGCGGCACCTTGCTGATGGCACTGTCCAACAAGACGGGGCGTATCGTGCTGACCACTGGCAACAAGAGCGAGATGGCGACCGGCTATTGCACGCTGTATGGCGACATGGCCGGCGGCTTTGCGGTGATCAAGGATGTGGCCAAGACCATGGTCTACCGCGTGGCTCGCTGGCGCAACGCTCAGGCTGTGGCCCAAGGGAAGGTGGCGCCCATCCCGGAACGCATCATCACCCGGGCGCCGAGTGCCGAGCTGCGGCCGGACCAGACCGACCAGGATTCGCTGCCGCCCTACGAGGTACTGGACGGCATCCTGGAGCGCTACATGGAGCAGGATCAGCCCATTGACGCGATCATCGCAGCGGGCTTTACAGCCGCCGATGTCGAGCGGGTCACGCGCTTGATTCAGTCCAACGAGTACAAGCGCCGCCAGGCGCCGGTGGGCATCCGGGTCACTCACCGCAGCTTCGGCAAGGACTGGCGCTACCCCATCACCAACAAGTTTCGCCAGTGAGTTCCACGCATAATCAGGCGGCGATTCACCAGCAGTTCAACCACCTGCCGCGCTGCGGTCATTGGGGAGTTTCATGAAGCAGATCACCGCCATCGTCAAGCCGTTCAAGGTCGACCAGGTGCGGGAAGCCCTGGGGGCGGTGGGTGTCACTGGCCTGACCGTGACCGATGTGAAGGGGTTTGGTCGCCAGAAGGGCCACACCGAGCTCTACCGCGGCGCGGAGTATGTGGTGGACTTCCTGCCCAAGACCAAGATCGAGGTGGTGGTGCCCGACACGCAAGTAGACCGCTGCGTGGAAGCCATCGTGGCTGCAGCACGCACGGGCAAGATCGGGGATGGCAAGATTTTCGTCAGGTCGGTGGAGCAGGTGATCCGCATTCGTACCGGCGAAGAGGGCGAAGCAGCCGTCTGACCCGTGGTTGGGGGCCGGGGCTTAGCGGGTTCAAGTTCGCTGCGGCTCGGCCACCTGCTCAAGTCCAGCTTTTCTGGAAGGCAACCTGTTCGCCCTGGGCCATTTCTGCAGCCAGTGGGTTCAGCAAGCCAGGCACCGTATCGGCCACATGCAGCATGGACTGAACGGTGGTGCTCACGAAGTCCGCATCCACCGTCTGCTGCATGAACTGCAGGAACGCGTTGTAGTAGCCGGCCACGTTGAGCAGCCCGATTGGCTTGCCGTGATAGCCCAGCTGGCGCCAAGTCCACACCTCAAACAGCTCTTCGAAGGTACCGACTCCGCCCGGTAGCGCGATGAAGGCGTTGGCGCGCTCGGCCATGGCCTGCTTGCGCTGGTGCATGTTGTCCACCACGATCAGCTCTGTGAGCCCTTCGTAGCCCACTTCCCGCTGCATCAAGGTGGCGGGGATGATGCCAGTGACCTTCGCCCCCGCCTGGAGGGCGGCCGTTGCCACAGCGCCCATCAGCCCGACCTTGCCACCGCCGTACACCAGATCCCACCCTCGTTGCCCGATGGCGGTGCCCATGGCCTGGGCAGCCTCCAGGTAAGCCGGGTTTCGGCCAACTCTAGAGCCGCAGTAAACACACACGGTGGGTCGGTGGAGTTCGGTCATGCAAAAGTCCGTCACTAGAGCGTGAATTGCGCGGGCCCTCGCAGGCCGCCTGCGTCCGCCTCACTGATGGGCAATGTCCGCGTCGACGATGGTCGCGTCGACAAACTGGCTGCCCACCCAGTGATCGTGCCAGAACTGGCGACTGGGGTTCCAGCGAGCCATCGTGGCCCACACGATGATGCCAATGAGGGCAAGCCAGGCTGTTTCCTTCGCGCTGAGGCCACCAAGCCAGCCAGACGCCAGAGCGGGCAGAAACCATACCCAGCTGACCACAAAGCGGAGTAAGGCCCTGCCTTGCGACAGTGGCCGTCCCGTACGGTTGTCCACCAGCCGCAGTCGCCATGCCTTCATGGCAAGCGTCTGTCCACTTCGAGACCAGAAGAACACAAAGTAGATCCCCAGCACCACGAACAGAAAGGCCTGCAGGCCATGCCGACCCTGCAGCGCATGCCGCTGTTGCGTGAGGCTTGAGAACAGATAGGCCGAGATCATCACCACGCCAAACAGCAACATGCCTTCGTACACGAAGCAGGCCATGCGCCGCCAGATGCCAGGCACGGGTCGATGGGCCGCGCCCTCAGGTTGAACGGTCGACATTCGGGCCAGGACGATCAGGGCTGCTTGGGCGCCAGCGTTGCAGGGGTGGTGTCTGGCGACGGTGCAGGATTGGCCGCCGCCACTGGCGCCTTGGTGGCCTCGGCGCCACTGCTCGCCAGGCGCGCTGGCTCGCGTCGGCCCGACTGGGCGTTGTGGCCGGGCTCACCAGGTTTGACAGCCTGAGGCCGGGGTATGGGGGCGGGCGCTGCCGTGGCCTTTGGCGCGACGGCCTTGGCGGCGCGCTGCTCGGCCAGGCGCCGCTTTTCGGCTTCGGGCAGGGCTTGGTACGCCTCCCATTTGGCGGCGCGGCGATCAGGGTCTACCTGTTGTGCGGCCTGGAAATTCTGCCGAGCGGCACGTCGTTCGGTCGGGGTCAGCTTGGCCCAATCAGCGATCCGCTTCTGCGCATTGGCCTGCTCGTCGGCTGACATCCGTGGGTAGCGTGCGGCCAGCTCGACCCACTTGCGCTTGCGCTGACCGTCGTTCTCATCCCATGTTTTCTCAATCGGCGCCAATACTGTCTGCTGGCCAGGTGTCAGCTCGTGCCACAACGGCCGGTCTGGCTTCGCGACTGCGGCGGCGCCCACGCCCGGGCCCTGTGCCCAAGTGTGGGCCACTGGCACAAAAAACAACAAGGCCGCCAAGGTGGCGGCCATTGCCGGAGCCAAGAACGACTGGACTCGCATCTCAGTCGTCCTTGGTGGACTTCAAAAACTCAAGAAATCCGGCGTCAGCATAGGCGGCGGGCGGGAGTGGGTCTTTCAGGATCGCCAAGTCAATCTCGGCCACGTCGGACGTGTCGTCCATGAGCCCGTCCATGAGCCAAAGGCCACTGATCAAGGCAACCACGGGCAGCGCCGAGGAAAAGACGGGCTTCCACCAGCTAGACAGACCACCGAGAACCGCAGACCCGTTGGCTTGGCCCAACACATCAGACTGCCGGCCGTTCTTGAACGCGGCGATTGCCTGCTCACGGCTGGCGCGCAGGCGCTCAGCCACGTCCCGAGAAGTGTTCTCGACGGACTCGCTGAGCTTCGCCCCAACTTTGTGTGCAAAGCGGGCCTCTAGTGCCTCCAGGGAGGTAGGCGCTAGAGGCCCCGAGCGATCAGCATTGAAAAAAGGCGCAGTCATAGCGAAATTCCGTGAGCTTTCAACGACTTAGCCAATGCAGCCACTGCACGGGAGCAGTGAGTCTTGACGCTGCCTTCTGAACAGCCCATGGCCGCCGCCGTCTCGGCAACGTCCATTTCCTCCCAGTAACGCAACAAGAAGGCTTCACGTTGACGCGCAGGCAACTTTTGTACCTCCTCGTCGATGACGGTCAGCACTTGCTGACGCGACAGGGCGGTATCGGCTGCCTCTGCGGCTTGCGATTCGTCCAGGACCTCCAGGGACTCGAGCAGATCGAAGTCCCCATCCTCGTCATCTGACTCGAAGTCGGACAGATTGCTGAAGAGGGCTCGGCGGGTCTTCTGGCGCCGAAACCAGTCCAGCGTCGTGTTCGACACGATGCGCTGAAACAGCATCGGGAACTCGGCAGCGGGGTGATCCCCGTACTTCTGCGCGAGTTTGATCATCGACTCCTGGACGATGTCGAGCGCGGCTTCATCATCGCGAACGGCATAGACCGTCCGTTTGAAGGCGCGTTTTTCAACGCTTTTGAGGAAGTCGGAGAGTTCTTGTTCAGTCGCCAAGGGGCGTGCCGACAAACGGCCTTGCGTTGGGTACAACTCAAAAATTATGGCACCCTCAATCGCGGTTGCCCCACGGCTGTTGTTGCGATGCCATAATGTGAGGCTTCACTGATTTTTGGTCTATCCAAGACCGCAGGCCCCGCAAGCGCCTCACAAGGGTGGCTGAGGGACACCCCATCAGTTTCGTCAGAGAAACTTTGAAAAGGTAGAGAGATATGGAAATCTCGAAGGCGGAGATGCAAAGCGCCCAAGCGGTCAACTCCCAGGCGGCGCATGCACAGTCCCCGGACAACGAGCTTCTCATGGGCGCTGACATCATGGTCAAGTGCCTGCAGGCGGAGAACGTCAAGTACATCTGGGGCTACCCAGGTGGGGCGGTGCTCTACATCTACGACGCGCTGTACAAGCAGCAAACCATCGAACACATCCTTGTCCGGCATGAGCAGGCGGCAGTGCATGCTGCCGATGGCTATGCCCGTGCCACGGGCGACGTCGGCGTTTGCCTGGTGACGTCGGGCCCGGGCGTGACGAATGCCGTGACCGGCATCGCGACCGCCTACATGGACTCCATCCCGATGGTGTGCATCACGGGTCAGGTGCCCACACATGCCATCGGGTTGGATGCCTTCCAGGAGTGCGACACCGTTGGCATCACACGACCCATCGTCAAGCACAACTTCCTGGTCAAGGATGTGAAGGATTTGCCTTCTGTCATGAAGAAGGCGTTCCATATCGCGCGAACGGGCCGGCCGGGCCCCGTTGTTGTCGACATCCCGAAAGACGTGTCCTTCGCCAAGATGGCGTGGACGGGCTACCCGGCCGATGTGGCAATGCGCTCGTACAACCCGGTCAAGAAGGGCCACGGCGGCCAGATCCGCAAGGCGGTGCAGTTGCTCATGCAGGCCAAGCGGCCATACATCTACACCGGTGGCGGCGTGATTCTGGGCAACGCCTCGACAGAGTTGCGCACCTTGGTTGACCTGCTTGGTTTTCCGTGCACGAACACGTTGATGGGCCTGGGTGCCTACCCGGCGAGCGACCCGAAGTTCTTGGGCATGCTGGGCATGCACGGCACCTACGAAGCCAACATGTCCATGCAGAACTGCGACGTGCTGCTGGCCATCGGTGCCCGCTTTGACGACCGTGTGATCGGCAACCCGAAGCACTTCGGCTCGGTGCCGCGCAAGATCATCCATATTGACATCGACCCGTCCAGCATCTCCAAGCGCGTCAAGGTCGACATTCCGATCGTCGGTGACACCAAGGACGTGATGACGGAGCTGATCGACCAGATCCGCGAAAGCCAAGCCAAACCCGACACCCAGGCGCTGGCCGCCTGGTGGGGTCAGATCAACGAATGGCGCAAGCGCGACTGCCTGAAGTTCGACCGTGCGTCCAGCGCGGTGAAGCCGCAGGCCGTGGTGGAGAAGGTGTGGGAGCTGACCAATGGCGACGCCTTCGTTTGCTCCGACGTCGGCCAACACCAGATGTGGGCCGCCCAGTTCTACAAGTTCGACCAGCCGCGCCGCTGGATCAACTCGGGTGGCCTGGGCACCATGGGCGTGGGCTTGCCCTACGCCATGGGTATCAAGAAAGCCTTCCCGGACAAGGAGGTCGTCACCATCACCGGGGAAGGCTCCATCCAGATGTGCATCCAGGAGCTCTCGACCTGTTTGCAATACAACACGCCGGTCAAGATCGTCTCGCTGAACAACAAGTACCTTGGCATGGTGCGGCAGTGGCAGGAGTTGGACTACGACAACCGCTACAGCCACAGCTACATGGACGCGTTGCCCGACTTTGTGAAGCTCGCCGAGGCCTATGGCCACGTGGGCCTGCGCATCGAGCGGCCCGAGGACGTAGAGCCCGCGCTGCGCGAGGCCTTCAAGCTGAAGGACCGCACGGTGTTCATGGACTTCCAGACCGACCCGACCGAGAACGTCTGGCCCATGGTGCAAGCGGGCAAGGGCATCAGCGAAATGCTGCTCGGCTCTGAAGATCTCTGATTTTTTTGCAACTTCCCTGACTGAATCTATGCGTTGCCAAGCGGCGGGCTTACCGGCCCGCCGGGAGGGCGCGCAAAAGAGGACGCGATATGAAACACATCATTGCCGTATTGCTTGAAAACGAGGCGGGCGCATTGTCACGCGTGGTAGGCCTGTTTTCGGCCCGTGGCTACAACATCGAATCACTGACCGTGGCACCGACGGAGGACTCGTCTCTGTCGCGCATGACCATCGTGACGACTGGCAACGAAGAGGTGATCGAGCAGATCACCAAGCACCTGAATCGCTTGATCGAAGTGGTCAAGGTGGTTGACTTGACAGAGGCAGCCCACATTGAGCGTGAACTCATGCTCATCAAGGTTCGGGCCGTAGGCAAGGAGCGCGAGGAGATGAAGCGCACGGCAGACATCTTCCGTGGCCGGGTCGTCGACGTGACCGAGAAGAGCTACACGATTGAGCTGACGGGCGACGCGCAGAAGCTCGACGCCTTTATCCAGGCGATCGATCGCACCGCCATTCTTGAAACTGTGCGAACTGGCGCCAGCGGCATCGGTCGTGGCGAGCGCGTGCTCAGGGTTTAGCCCGTCTCCATCAGAGCGCCGACGGGGAAAGACCAGCCACCCGTCTGGCATCAGTGGTTACCGTTTATTCAGATTCTCTTTCAATCAACGCAACAGGAGCAGCCATGAAGGTTTACTACGACAAAGACGCCGATCTGAGTCTCATCAAGGGCAAGACTGTGGCCATCATTGGCTATGGCTCACAGGGACATGCCCACGCGCAGAACCTCAATGACAGCGGTGTCAAGGTGGTGGTGGGCCTGCGCAAGGGCGGGGCTTCGTGGCCCAAGGTGGAGAAGGCGGGTTTGAAGGTTGCCGAAGTGGGCGACGCGGTCAAGCAAGCGGACGTGGTGATGATTCTGTTGCCCGATGAACAGATTGCTGCGGTCTACAAGAACGATGTGGAGCCCAACATCAAGTCAGGCGCCTCGCTGGCTTTTGCCCATGGCTTCAACGTGCACTATGGTCAGGTCGTGCCCCGCGATGACCTGGATGTGTGGATGGTGGCGCCCAAGGCGCCGGGTCACACGGTGCGCAGCACGTACGCCCAGGGTGGTGGTGTGCCGCATTTGATTGCGGTGCATGCTGACAAGTCAGGCAAAGCCCGCGATCTGGCGCTGTCATACGCAGCCGCGAACGGTGGTGGCAAGGCCGGTGTGATCGAGACCAATTTCCGTGAGGAGACCGAGACTGACCTGTTCGGTGAGCAGGCTGTGCTGTGCGGCGGCACGGTCGAATTGATCAAGGCGGGCTTTGAAACACTGGTTGAAGCTGGCTACGCGCCCGAGATGGCCTACTTCGAATGCCTTCATGAACTCAAGCTGATTGTCGACCTGATTTACGAGGGCGGCATTGCCAACATGAACTACTCCATCTCCAATAACGCTGAGTATGGCGAGTATGTGAGTGGCCCCCGTGTCATCAATGCGGACACCAAGGCCACCATGAAAAAGATCCTCACGGACATCCAGACCGGCGAGTACGCGAAG
>CAZRRW010000068.1:0-846 GCA_964602505.1 uncultured Burkholderiaceae bacterium | reverse complement strand
TCGAGGTGGTCGGCGAGAAGCTGCGGGCCATGATGCCGTGGATCAAGGCGAACAAACTGGTGGACAAGAGCCGCAATTGAGTCACAACGTCATGCAGGTCGTGCCGGGTGTAGTCGCGGCAGTGGGATGCTAAGCTGAGGTCATGCAGGATCAACCAGGTTCCCAGCAGGTTCCGGCCGAAGCGGGCGACGACGAGGACGATCTCCCGTCTACTCTCGCTAGGCCGCATAGGCCCCGCAAGGGGCTTTACATCTTGCCCAACCTCTTCACCCTGGGCTGCCTGTTTGGAGGCTTCTACGCCATCGTGATGGCGATGCAGGGTCAGTTCGAGCTTGCTGCGACGGCCATCTTCATCGCGATGGTGATGGACTCACTGGACGGCAGGGTGGCGCGGCTCACCGGCACGACAAGTGACTTTGGTGTGCAGATGGACAGCCTGGCCGACATGGTGAGTTTTGGTGCCGCTCCTGCTCTCATCATGTACACCTGGGCTCTCAACGACCTGGGTCGTGTGGGGTGGTTGATCGCCTTCTTGTACTGTGCGTGCGCCGCGTTGCGCCTAGCCCGCTTCAACACCAACGTCGGTGTAGTTGATAATCGCTTCTTTCAGGGCCTGCCCAGCCCCGCTGCAGCGGCTCTGGTGATGGGTTTCGTGTGGCTCATGCACGATCTGGAGTTCCCGGGCAAGACGCTTTCATACGCCGCCGCCGCCTTCACGGCCTACGCGGGGGTGACCATGGTCACCAACGTGCCTTTCTACAGTTTCAAGGACGTGCCTTTCAAGCGCAGCGTACCTTTCATTGCCATTGTGGGGATCGCATTTGGATTTGCGCTCATCACCCTGTA
>CAZRRW010000067.1:0-11716 GCA_964602505.1 uncultured Burkholderiaceae bacterium | reverse complement strand
GACGGCCGCGGCAACTACAACATCGGCGTCAAAGAGCAGATCATCTTCCCCGAGATCGAGTACGACAAGGTGGATGCGCTGCGTGGTCTGAACATCAGCATCACCACCACTGCGAAGAGCGACGAAGAGTGCAAGGCACTGCTGTCGGGCTTCCGCTTCCCCTTCAAGAACTGAGGTGACCTGTGTCGAAGTTGTCTCTCAAGCAACGTGAACTCAAGCGCGACAAGCTGGTCGCCAAGTTTGCCAAGAAGCACGCCGAACTCAAGGCCATCGCCAATGACGCAAAGAAGTCGGATGATGAGCGTTATGCCGCGCGCCTGGACCTGCAGAAGCTGCCGCGCAATGCCAATCCCACCCGCCAGCGCAACCGCTGTGAAATGACGGGGCGCCCCCGCGGTACGTTCCGCCAGTTTGGCCTTGGCCGCACCAAGATTCGCGAGCTCGCCTTCCATGGCGACATCCCGGGCGTCATCAAGGCCTCGTGGTAAGCCGCCAGGAGAACACACATGAGCATGAGCGATCCCATTGCCGACATGTTGACGCGTATCCGAAATGCGCAGATGGTCGAGAAGACCCACGTTTCGGTTCCCTCGTCGAAACTGAAGGTGGCGATTGCCAGCGTCCTGAAGGACGAGGGCTATATCGACGGCTTCAAGGTGCAGGCAGATGCCGGCAAGTCGGAACTCCAGATTGAGCTGAAGTACTACGCAGGTCGTCCGGTCATCGAGCGCATCGAGCGCGTGAGCCGCCCTGGCTTGCGCATCTACAAAGGCCGCGACGACATTCCTCAGGTCATGAATGGCTTGGGCGTCGCCATCGTGACCACGCCCAAGGGCGTCATGACAGACCGCAAAGCGCGCGCAGCCGGTGTCGGCGGCGAAGTGCTCTGCTACGTCGCATAACGGGAGCCCGATATGTCCCGAGTTGGAAAAATGCCGGTGAGCCTGCCCAGCGGGGTGGAAGTCACCATCAAGCCTGACAGCATCAGCGTGAAGGGCGCCCAAGGTGCCTTGACTCGCCCTCTGACCGACCTAGTCACTGTGGCCAATGAGTCGGGCAAGCTTACGTTCGCGCCGGCCAATGACAGTCGTGAAGCCAACGCGATGAGTGGCACCATGCGTGCGCTCGTGGCGAACATGGTGACCGGTGTAAGCAAGGGCTTTGAGCGCAAGTTGAGTCTTGTCGGTGTGGGCTTTCGTGCCCAGGCGCAAGGTCAGAAGCTCAACCTGCAGATTGGTTTCTCTCACCCGGTCAATAAAGACATGCCGGCTGGCATCAAGGTAGAGACGCCGTCGCCAACCGAGATCATCATCAAGGGAGCCGATCGCCAAGTGGTGGGCCAGATCGCGGCAGAAGTGCGCGCCATCCGTCCTCCAGAGCCTTACAAGGGCAAAGGCATTCGTTACGCCGACGAGACCGTCTCTCTCAAAGAGACCAAGAAGAAATAAGGAGCGCGTGAGATGTCCTTGACCAAGAAAGAACAGCGCCTGCGTCGCTCGCGCCAAACGCGCGCCCGCATCGCGCAGCTTCGCCAGGTTCGTTTGACGGTTTTCCGCTCCAACCTGCACATCTACGCCAACGTCGTTTCGGCAGACGGCACCAAGGTACTCGCGACGGCTTCTACTGCCGAGGCGGAAGTGCGCGCCCAGCTGGGTGCGGCAGGCAAGGGTGGCAATGCCGAGGCCGCCAAGGTGGTTGGTGCTCGCATCGCTGCCAAGGCGAAGGCTGCAGGCGTCGAGACGGTGGCATTTGATCGAGCTGGGTTTGCCTACCACGGCCGTGTCAAGGCCTTGGCAGAAGCCGCGCGTGAAGCCGGCCTCAAGTTTTAAGCGCAAGAGGTAGCACGATGGCAAAGATTCAAGCGCGAGTGCAAGACGAAGGCCGTGACGACGGCATGCGCGAAAAGATGATCGCGGTCAACCGCGTCACCAAGGTGGTCAAAGGTGGCCGCATCCTCGGTTTCGCGGCGCTCACTGTGGTGGGCGACGGCGATGGCCGGGTTGGCATGGGCAAGGGCAAGTCGCGCGAAGTGCCGGTGTCCGTGCAGAAAGCCATGGAGCAGGCGCGCCGCAACCTGGTGAAGGTCAGCCTGAAGAACGGCACCATCCACCACAACGTGTTCGGTGAGCATGGCGCGGCCAAGGTCCAGCTGTCGCCCGCACCCAAAGGCACTGGCATCATTGCCGGCGGCCCGATGCGTGCTGTGTTTGAGGTGATGGGTATCACCGACATCGTGGCCAAGAGCCATGGCTCCACCAACCCCTACAACATGGTCCGCGCCACATTTGACGCGCTGACCCGCTCGACCACACCTTCGGAGGTGGCTGCCAAACGCGGCAAGACGGTCGAGGAGATCTTCGCCTGAGGACGGAGTTCGACATGAGCACAACCAAGACAGTGACCGTCAAGCTGGTGCGCAGCCCGATCGGTACCAAGGTCGACCATCGCGCCACCGTGCGCGGCCTCGGCCTGCGCAAACTCAACAGCACCTCCACGCTGGAAGACACGCCCGCTGTGCGCGGCATGATCAACAAGATCAGCTACATGGTGAAGGTCCTCTGACCTTTCGCCCGAGAGATACATCATGCAACTCAATTCCATCAAGCCCGCCGACGGCGCCAAACACGCAAAGCGCCGTGTGGGGCGTGGTATCGGCTCTGGCCTCGGCAAGACGGCTGGGCGCGGACACAAGGGCCAGAAGAGCCGTTCTGGGGGTTACCACAAAGTGGGCTTCGAGGGCGGACAGATGCCGTTGCAGCGCCGTCTGCCTAAGCGTGGGTTCAAGTCGCCCGGTGTGCGTCTGAATGGCGAAGTTACGCTGGGGCAGCTCCAGGCGCTGGGTCTGCCGGAGGTCGATCTCCTGGCCCTCAAGCAGGCTGGTCTTGTTTCGCAGTTGGTCCGTTCGGTCAAGGTCATCAAGACCGGCGAACTCAGTGCCAAGGTTGCCTTGAAGGGCATCGGCGCCACTGCTGGCGCCAAGGCTGCGATTGAAGCAGCTGGTGGCTCGTTGGGCTAAAGCCGACACCACGCCAGGACGGAAGGACAGGGTTTGGCCACAGCGGCAAGCATCGCGAAAAGCGGCAAGTTCGGCGACCTGCGCAAGCGGCTCGTCTTTTTGCTGCTGGCATTGGTTGTGTATCGCATTGGTGCGCACATTCCGGTGCCTGGCATCGACCCGGTCCAGTTGCAGCAGCTGTTCAAGAGTCAGCAGGGCAGCATCCTGAGCTTGTTCAACATGTTTTCGGGAGGCGCGCTGTCGCGCTTCACGGTGTTCGCGCTGGGCATCATGCCCTACATCTCAGCGTCGATCATCATGCAACTGCTCACCTACGTGCTGCCGACTCTGGAGCAGCTCAAGAAAGAGGGCGAAGCAGGGCGGCGAAAGATCACCCAGTACACCCGTTACGGCACCTTGGGCCTCGCCATTTTCCAGTCGATGGGGATCGCACTCGCCCTGGAAGGCTCCCCCGGCTTGGTGCTGCAGCCAGGGTTTGGTTTTCGGATGACAGCTGTCATCAGTCTGACCACTGGAACCATGTTTCTCATGTGGTTGGGTGAACAGATCACCGAGCGCGGGTTGGGCAACGGGATTTCGATCCTCATCTTCGCCGGGATTGCGGCAGGCCTGCCCAGCGCCATCGGCGGGTTGCTCGAGCTAGTGCGCACTGGAGCCATGAGCATCCTTGCAGCCTTGTTCATTGTGTCCCTCGTCGTGCTGGTTACCTACGCTGTGGTGTTCATCGAGCGGGGGCAGAGAAAAGTGCTGGTCAACTACGCCAGACGGCAGGTTGGCAGCAAGGTGTTTGCGGGGCAGTCGTCGCACCTGCCTCTGAAGCTGAACATGAGTGGCGTCATCCCGCCCATCTTCGCGTCGTCCATCATCCTGCTGCCGGCCACGATCATCAGCTGGTTCAGCCATGGCGACAGCCTGCGCTGGCTGAAAGATCTGGCGGCCATGTTGTCACCTGGCCAGCCTGTATATGTCATGTTGTATGCAGGCATGATCGTCTTCTTCTGCTTCTTCTACACGGCCCTGGTTTTCAACAGCCGCGAGACAGCTGACAACCTCAAGAAGAGCGGCGCCTTTATTCCAGGCATTCGTCCGGGTGATCAGACTGCCCGCTACATCGACAAGATCTTGATGCGGTTGACCCTGGTGGGTGCGGTGTACATCACGGTGGTTTGTCTGCTGCCGGAGTTTCTGATCCTTCGCTACAACGTGCCGTTCTATTTCGGGGGCACCTCTCTATTGATCATCGTGGTGGTCACCATGGATTTCATGGCTCAGGTGCAGTCGTACCTCATGAGCCAACAGTATGAATCGCTCTTGAAGAAAGCCAATTTCAAGGCAAGCTGAGTGTGTTGAGTTGACGCGGGCGCGGACCTTTCGCGCAGATCAAGCCCCGTTCCGCCGCGGGCAAGGAGAAACAGCATGCGAGTTGCTGCATCAGTCAAGAAAATTTGTCGCAATTGCAAGATCATCCGCCGCAAAGGCGTGGTGCGTGTGATCTGCACCGACCCGCGTCACAAGCAGCGCCAGGGCTGACCCGCGCTGTCCACGACTTCACGAAGGTTCCAACATGGCACGTATCGCTGGCATCAACATCCCGCCGCACAAGCACGCTGAAATTGGCCTGACGGCCATCTATGGCATTGGTCGCCCGCGCGCCCGCAAGATTTGCGAGGCCTGTGGTATCGACTACACCAAGAAGGTCAAGGACCTGACCGATTCGGATCTTGAAAAGATTCGCGAGGCGGTGGGGCGCTTCAACATCGAAGGCGACCTGCGTCGCGAGATTTCGATGAACATCAAACGCCTGATGGATCTTGGCTGCTACCGCGGCTTCCGTCATCGCCGTGGGTTGCCGGTGCGCGGCCAGCGTACCCGCACCAACGCCCGTACCCGCAAGGGCCCGCGCAAAGCCGCAGCGGCGCTGAAAAAGTAACCCGCTGCCACAGATAGGAAGGCTCACACATGGCCACGAAACAGCAAACCAACACGGCAGCCCAGCGCGTGCGCAAGAAGGTCCGCAAGAATGTTGCGGACGGTATCGCGCATGTGCATGCCTCGTTCAACAACACCATCATCACCATCACCGATCGCCAAGGTGGCGCCCTGTCGTGGGCGTCCAGTGGTGGTCAGGGCTTCAAGGGTTCGCGCAAGTCCACGCCCTTTGCCGCTCAGGTGGCGGCTGAGGTGGCTGGCCGCGCCGCGCTGGAATGCGGCATCAAGAACCTCGACGTGCGCATCAAGGGCCCCGGGCCTGGCCGTGAATCGTCCGTGCGTGCACTGGCGGCCCTCGGCATTCGCATCTTGTCCATCTCTGATGTAACGCCGGTGCCGCACAACGGCTGCCGCCCGCCCAAGCGCCGTCGCATCTGACCCTATCCGTCCTGGCCTCTACAGGCCGGGCGTTCGCCCCAGCACGCCGGTGTTTGACGCCCGCACGGCTGGTTTACTGAAGCCCACCGTCTGCCCAAGGCAGACTAGTCGCCCCAACTAGGTTTGGGCGATCACTTGAAGGAAGTTCAAAGTGGCACGTTATCTGGGCCCCAAGGCCAAACTCTCCCGCCGCGAAGGTACCGACCTGTTCCTGAAGAGCGCACGTCGCGCCATCACGGACAAGGCCAAGTTCGAATCCAAGCCTGGTCAGCATGGTCGCACCTCTGGTGCCCGCACGTCTGACTTTGGTCTGCAGCTTCGCGAGAAGCAGAAGGTCAAGCGGATGTACGGCGTGCTGGAAAAGCAGTTCCGCCGCTACTTTGCCGAGGCTGAACGCCGCAAAGGCAACACGGGTGCCAACCTGCTGACCCTTCTGGAGTCGCGTTTGGACAACGTGGTCTATAGAATGGGCTTTGGTTCAACCCGTGCGGAAGCTCGCCAGTTGGTGTCGCACAAGGCCATTCTCGTGAACGGCCAGTCGGTGAACATTGCGTCGTACCTGGTCAAGACCGGTGATGTGATCTCCATCCGGGAGAAGTCAAAGTCTCAGGCCCGCGTGAAGGATGCGTTGCAGCTGGCCGAATCGGGCGGCTTCCCTGCCTGGGTGCAGGTGGATACCACCAAGATGGAAGGCGTGTTCAAGAAGACGCCTGACCGCGACGAGTTCGCCTCCGACATCAACGAGTCGTTGATCGTCGAGTTGTACTCGCGCTGATCGCTTTAGGTGCCAGACTCTGCCTATTGGCAGCAGTCTGGCTTGTCAGGGCCGGCGGAGGCAACTCTGTCGGCCATTCAGCCTTATCGGTGTAACGAGCCGAGGGTATTGAAAGAAAGACTCCATGCAAACTTCGCTGTTGAAACCCAAAACCATTCAGGTCGAGGCTCTTGGCCCCAATCGTGCCGAGGCAGTGCTTGAGCCCTTTGAGCGCGGTTATGGCCACACGCTGGGTAACGCGCTGCGCCGGGTGCTGTTGTCGTCGATGGTGGGCTACGCTCCGACCGAGGTGACCATTGCCGGGGTTTTGCACGAGTACTCGACCATTGACGGTGTGCAGGAAGACGTCGTGGGCATCATGCTCAACCTCAAGGGCGTTGTGTTTCGCCTGCACAACCGGGATGAAGTCACCCTGTCGCTGCGCAAGGACGGTGTCGGCCCAGTGACGGCAGCTGACATCCAGACCCCGCACGATGTGGAGATCATCAACCCTGGGCACGTCATTGCCAACCTGTCGCAAGGTGGCAACCTGGACATGCAGATCAAGGTGGAAAAAGGGCGCGGGTATGTCCCGGGCAACCTGCGCCGGGTTGGCGACGAAGCCACCAAGAGCATCGGCCGCATCGTGCTGGACGCCTCTTTCTCGCCGGTCAAGCGCGTGAGTTACTCGGTGGAGAACGCCCGCGTGGAGCAGCGCACTGACCTCGACAAGCTGGTCATGGAGCTTGAGACCAACGGCGCCATTTCCCCAGAAGAAGCCATCCGTGCATCCGCCAAGATCTTGGTGGAGCAACTGGCGGTGTTTGCACAGCTCGAAGGCAACGAGTTGCCCGACTTCGACGCGCCAGTCAGCAAGGCGGCTTCCTCGTCGAGCTTCGATCCGATTCTGCTGCGTCCGGTGGACGAGTTGGAGCTCACTGTGCGTTCGGCCAACTGCCTGAAGGCCGAGAACATCTACTACATCGGCGACCTGATCCAGCGCACCGAGACCGAGCTGCTGAAGACCCCGAACCTGGGCCGCAAGTCGCTCAACGAGATCAAGGAAGTGCTGGCGTCGCGCGGGCTGACGCTGGGCATGAAGCTCCAAAACTGGCCGCCCGCGGGCCTGGACAAGCGCTAACCCCGACGGGTAGCGCGTGCACCCCGCAGTACCTGACACGGCTGCGGGCAACAAGACGAAAGTCAACTCAAAGGAACAAGCACCATGCGCCATCGCCAAGGACTCCGCAAACTCAACCGCACCAGCGAACATCGCCAGGCGATGTTGCGCAACATGTGCAACTCGCTGCTGCAGCACGAAGCCATCAAGACCACGCTGCCCAAGGCAAAAGAGCTGCGTCGCTTGGTCGAGCCCCTCATCACCCTGAGCAAAGAGGCCACCGTGGCCAACCGCCGCCTGGCATTCAACCGCCTGCGCGACCGCGACATGGTGGCCAAGCTCTTCAACGAACTGGGCCCGCGCTACAAGGCCCGCCCGGGTGGCTACACCCGCATCCTGAAGATGGGCTTCCGCGTGGGCGACAACGCACCCATGGCCTTTGTGGAACTGGTGGACCGCCCCGAACCGGCTGCCGCTGCTGAAGTGCCCGTCGCGAAGGCCGAGTAAATGCCAGCTGCTCGCCCAAGGGCGAGTGAGCGCTACCGGTTCACGCTCTGCATGGCAGTGGCGAACCCAGCAAAATTGGGCTGACTCTGTCAGCCCTTTTTCATGTCTGCTTCTGCTGCTCCCCCCTTGTTGTCGGTTCAGGGCCTGCGCAAGTCGTTTGGCGAGTCGGTGGTGGTTAACGGCCTCGACTTTGACATCGCCCCAGGGGAATGCGTGGGTGTGATTGGCCCCAATGGCGCGGGCAAAACCACCACCATTCGCATGTGCCTCGGGCTGCTGGGCCCAGACGCTGGACGGATTGACGCGTTTGGCCTGCCCATTCCACAGCAAGTGCGCGAGGCCAAGAAGCGGCTTGGCGTGGTCAGCCAGTTCGACACGCTGGACCCTGACTTCACTTGCAGCGAGAACCTGTTGGTCTATGGCCGCTATTTCGGCCTCAGCACCCAGCAGATGCGCGACCGCATTCCCGCCCTGTTGGACTTTGCCGCCCTGGCCCACAAGCGCGACGCGCAGCTGCGTGAACTGTCGGGCGGCATGAAGCGTCGCCTGAGCCTGGCCCGTGCCTTGGTCAACGACCCGGCGCTGCTGCTGCTGGACGAGCCCACCACCGGGCTTGACCCCCAGGCCCGCCACCTGATGTGGGAGCGACTGCAAACCCTCATCCAGCAGGGCAAATCCATCCTGCTCACCACGCACTTCATGGATGAGGCCGAACGTCTATGCGACCGGCTCATCGTGCTGGACCATGGACGCAAGTTGGCCGAGGGGCGGCCGCGCGACCTGGTGGCTGCCCACCTGGAGCGCGACGTGGTGGAAGCCTATGGCGCTGGTGCCAAAGACCTCGCCCACCAGTCGGTGGCACAGTTGGCCAGCCGGGTGGAGACCAGTGGCGAAACCGTTTTCTTCTACACACAGGACGCCGCCCCTTTGCTGCAGGCCTTGGGGCAGAGGCAGGGCGTGCGCTACCTGCACCGCCCCGTCAACCTGGAAGACCTGTTCCTCAAGCTGACGGGCCGCCAGATCCGCGAAGACGCCTAGGCCAATCGCCCGCACCCCGCATATCCATGAACCACCTCTCCACGTCCGCCCACGCCACTGCGCAGTCCCGCGCGGGGGGCATGGCGCCCAAGTTCTGGGGGCTGCCCAAGGTGTCGCTGCGGTTCTGGCCCGTGGTGCGGCGAAACCTGCTGGTGTGGCGCAAGCTGGCCGTGCCCAGCCTGCTGGGCAATATTGCCGAGCCCCTGATCACCCTGGTGGCTTTTGGCTACGGCCTGGGTGCCTTGGTGGGGCAGGTGAACGGCGTGCCCTACATTGCCTTTCTGGCCTCGGGTGCCATCTGCATGAGTGCAATGAATGCCGCTTCCTTCGAGGCCTTGTACTCAGCGTTCTCGCGCATGCATGTGCAGAAAACCTGGGACGGAATCCTGAACGCGCCTGTGGCGCTGGACGACATTGTGTTGGCGGAAACTTTGTGGGCCACCTTGAAGTCTCTGTTCAGTGCGGCCGCCATCATCGGTGTGATCGTGGCTTTGGGCATCAGCCGTGAATGGATCTTGTTGCTGGTGCTGCCGGCGCTGGCCTTGGTGGGCCTGGCGTTCTCGGCCTGGGCCATGGTGATGACGGCGATTGCCAAGGGGTATGATTTTTTCACCTATTACTTCACCCTGGTGCTGACACCCATGGTGTTCGTCAGCGGCGTGTACTTTCCGCAGACCACACTGCCGCCCTGGCTGGCAGCGGTGGCGGCCTGCCTGCCGCTGCACGCCGCCGTGGAGCTGGTGCGCCCGCTGTTTTTCGGCCAATTGCCAGCCCATGCCGCCTGGCACGCCAGCGTGCTGCTGGCCTATGCCGCCGCTGGCTACTGGCTGGCCATGGTCCTCATTCGCAAAAGGTTCTTGGGGTGAGGGCGGTGGTTGCACGCCTACCCACTTGGCGCAAAGCCGCAGCCGCGGCCAGGGCATGGCTGCTGGGCGCGCTGGCCGCTCTTGCGCTGGTGCCGGGCGCCCTGGCCAAGGGCGAGCCAGACTTTCTGGAGCCGGAACAAGCCTTTCGGGTGCAGGCCAGGGTGGTGGACGGCCCTGCCCTCAACCTGCAGTTCACCGTGGCCGAGGCCTATTACCTATACCGCGAGAAGTTTGCGTTTGCGGCCCTGCCTGAGGGGCTGCGCCTCACCCCGCCGCAGCTGCCGCCTGGCAAGGTCAAGTTTGACCAGACCTTCAACAAGGAGGTGGAGACCCATCGCGGCCAGCTCAATATCCGCCTGCCGTTTGAAGGCGCGGGCAACGCCAACGGCGAAGCGCGCATTACCGTCACCAGCCAGGGCTGTGCAGACGCAGGCCTGTGCTACCCGCCCATGGAAAGCCACTTCCTGCTCAAGGGCCTTGCCAGCAGCGCACAAGCCGGGCAAAGCGTGGCACCAGGCGCCGTCACCGTGGTGGCCCTGACCGAAGCGCAGGCCCAGGCCTGGGCGGCGGGCGGGGGCAGCAGCGGTTCGGCCCGGCTCGGCCTTGTGGGCAGCCCGACTGGGGCCAGTCCTGGCCTTGATCGCGAAGACCTCAGCATGGCCGCAGTGCTGCAGGCGGGCCAGCTGCTGTGGGTGGTGGCGGCCTTCTTTGTGGCCGGAGTGCTGCTGTCCTTCACCCCCTGCGTGCTGCCCATGATGCCCATCTTGTCATCTGTCATCGTGGGGCCCGCAGGCGTGGGCAGTGCCCGCCGCGGCCTGACGCTGGCGGTGGCCTATTCGCTGGGCATGGCGCTGGTGTACACGCTGATGGGCGTGGCCGCCGGCCTGGCGGGTGAAGGCCTGGGCGCCGCCCTGCAGAACGCCTGGGTGCTGGGCGCGTTTGCGCTGCTGCTGTCTACCATGGCGGTGTCGATGTTTGGTGGCTATCAGCTGCAACTGCCGGCTGGCCTGCAAACCCGTGTATCGGCTTGGTCCCAGCGCCTGCCGGGCGGCAACCACGCCGCCGTATTTGGCATGGGGGCCTTGTCGGCGCTGATTGTGGGGCCCTGTGTGGCGGCCCCGCTGGCAGGTGCGCTCATCTACATTGGCCAAACCCGCGACGCCGCCCTGGGTGCGCTGGCCCTGTTTGCCATGGCCGCCGGCATGAGCGTGCCTCTGCTGCTGCTGGGTGCGTCGGCCGGGCGCCTGCTGCCCAAGGCGGGCGCATGGATGAACCAGGTGCGCCAGTTCTTTGGGGTGCTGCTGCTGGCCGTGGCCATCTGGATGGTGTCGCCGGTGGTGCCCGTGGCTGTGCAAATGGGTTTGTGGGCGGCACTGCTGATTGGCAGCGCCATTGCACTGCGTGCCGTCGACAGCCTGCCCCCGCAGGCTGGCACCCCCGCCCGCATGGGCAAGGCCCTGGGGGTCCTGCTGCTCCTGCTGGGTGCCGCGCAACTGGGCGGCGCACTGTCAGGCGGGCGCGAGGTGCTGCGCCCCTTGGCGCATCTGTCGGCTTCCGCGGCGCCTGGTGGTGACACTGGCGCCGTGGCCGGTGCGCCCCAGTTCCGCACCATCAAAACCGTGGCCGAGCTGGACACCGCCCTGCAAACTGCTGGGCGGCCGGTGATGCTGGATTTCTGGGCCGAGTGGTGTGTGTCGTGCAAAGAGATGGAGCGCTTCACCTTCAGCAACCCGGCGGTGGCTCGGCGCATGTCGCAAGCCCTACTGCTCAAGGCCGACGTCACCGCCAACTCGGCAGATGACAAGGCCCTGCTCAAGCGCTTTGGCCTGTTTGGCCCGCCGGGCATCATCTTCTTTGACGCCCAGGGCCGCGAACTCACTGGTGTGCGGGTCATTGGGTTCCAGGACGCCACGCGCTTTTCCGCCAGCCTGCAGGCCGCCGGCCTGTAGTGCCATGCTATAGTCGTGGACTCTGACGCGGGGTGGAGCAGCTCGGTAGCTCGTTGGGCTCATAACCCAAAGGTCGTTGGTTCAAATCCAGCCCCCGCA
>CAZRRW010000066.1:4782-11894 GCA_964602505.1 uncultured Burkholderiaceae bacterium | reverse complement strand
GCTCTTCCGATCTCCTGTGGGAAGACTTCATCCTTCGCAACCGGCGCATCCTGGCCGACCAGATGGAGTTTCTGATGGCGCACCTGCCCAAGCAGTCGCGCCTGCATGGCTGAGCCCCGGCCCCGGCCCGCGTGAACCTGAACCTTCGGCGCGCCCGAGGGTCTTTGCAGCGGCGTAGAGTTGCTGCATGCCTGCCATGAATCGCACTTGTCTGAACACCGTCTGGGCCCTGTGCCTGGCCACTGGCCTGCTGGCCCCGGTGGCCTTGGCGCAGGGGCTGGTGGGCGCGCCAGCCCGCACGGCGGCTGCGGCCCAGGAGCCGGCGCCGCGCCCCGTCATCACCGTTGAGGGGGTCACCGAGTACGCGTTTCCCAATGGGTTTCGCCTGGTGCTGGCGCCCGACGCCTCCAAGCCCCAGACCTATGTGAACCTCGTGGTGCTGGTGGGCGCCCGGCATGAAGGCCTGGGCGAAACCGGCATGGCGCACCTGCTGGAGCACATGCTGTTCAAGGGCAGCCCCTTCGCGCCAGACCCGCGTTTGGAGTTCCAGCGCCGGGGCATGCGCTGGAACGGCACCACCAATTCCGACCGCACCAACTACTTCGCCAGTTTTGCCGAGAACCCCGACACCCTGGCCTGGTACATCCGCTGGCAGGCCGACATCCTGGTCAATGCCTTCATCCGGGCCGAAGACCTGGTGAGCGAAATGCCGGTGGTGCGCAATGAGTTCGAGCGTGGCGAGAACGACCCCAACCGCATGCTGTGGCAGCGCGTGCTGCAAACCGCCTATTTGTGGCACGGCTATGGCCGCCCACCCATTGGCGCTCGCAGCGACATCGAGAACGTGCCCATCGAGCGTTTGCGCGCCTTCTACCGCCAGTGGTACAGGCCCGACAACGCGGTGCTGGTGGTCAGCGGCAAGTTTGACCAGGCTTCGCTGCTGGCACTGGTGGGTCAGACCTTCGGCCAGTTGCCCCGACCCGCGCAGCCCATGCCAGGGCTGTACACCCGTGAGCCGGTGCAGGACGGCGAGCGCGAAGTGCTGTTGCGCCGCGCCGGGGGGCAGGCGGCGCTGGTGCAGCTGTATCACACGGTTCAGCAGTCCAGCCCGGAGGACGCCGCCCTGGACGTGCTGGGCCATGTCTTGTCTACCGCGCCCAGCGGCCGGCTGCACCGCGCGTTGGTAGAGACGCAGCTGGCCACGGGAGTGGGCGCGGGCAATGCGTCGGCCCACGACCCGGGCTACTTCTATGTCAGCGCCAGCATGGCCGATGCAGGCAAGGTGTCGGACGTGCGCGAGGTGATTGCCCGCGAACTGGCGCGGGTGGCACGCGAAGGCATCACGCCCGAGGAACTGCAGCGCGCCCGCAACGTGATGCTCACCAACTTTGAGCAGAGCGTGCTGGACAGCAGCTCGCTCGGGCGGCAGCTGGCCGAGTCGGCCGCAGGCGGCGACTGGCGCCTGGGCTTCTGGTGGCGTGACAACCTGAAGCGCCTGACCGAGGCCGACGTGCAGCGGGCCGCCGCTGCCTACCTGGTGCCCAGCAACCGCACGGTGGGGCTGTACCTGCCCGCCGCGCCTGAGGCCTTGCCCCAGCGGGCGCCCGCCCAGGCTGTGCGCCCCGCCAGTGAAGTGCTGGGCAGTTATGCGGGCGACCAGGAGGCTGGTGCGCGGGCGCAGGCCCGCCTGCAGCAGGCCCAGGCCCAGAGCGATTTCGAGCTGAGCGCCGCCAACATCGAGCGCAGCACGGTGCGCGGGGTGGTGCCGGTTGCTGTAGCCAGTGGGGCGAGCCCTGGCCCAGGCCTGGGGCCTGGACAACCCGCAGGCCCTGGCCTGGGGGCCGGACAACCCGCAGGCCCTGGCCTGCGGTGGGCCCTGCTGCCCAAGCCGGCGGCGGGTGACTTCATCCATGCCAACCTCAGCCTCAATTGGGGCAACCTGCAGGCCTTGCAGGGCCGCGGCCCAGTGGGGCAGGCCATGTCGCTGCTGCTGTCGGGCACCTTGCAGCGCAGCCGTCAGCAGTTTCAGGACGAGCTGGTGCGGCTGCGGGCGGACGTGGATGTGGATGGCGGGCCCTATGGGCTGACGCTGCGTCTTCGGGTGCCCCGCGCCACCTGGGAGCCAGCGCTTCGCCTGGTGGCCGAGGCCCTGCGTCAGCCGGCATTCCCCGAGCGCGAGTTTGTGCTGTGGAAGCAGCGGGCCATTGCGTCGTTGCGGGCACGCCGGGGCGAGCCCGGCTCGCAGGCCGACGAGCTGTTGCGCCGGGCCTTCTCGCCAGAGACGGTCTACCCGCGGCAGGACCCGCGCTTTGCGCCGACGCTAGAGCAGGAGGTGGCGGAGCTGGAAGCCATGACCCTGGACGACGTGCGGGCCTTCCACCGTGACTTTGCAGGCGCCGCCCATGCCGAGTTTGCGGCGGTAGGGGCCCTGACCACGCCAGGCGCAACCGGAGCCCAGCGCGAGGCGGCCGTGGCGCAGACCGCCGCACTTTTGGCGGAGCTGTTTGGCAACTGGGTGGCCCCGGTGCGGTTTGAGCGGGTGCCCCGCCCGCTGCCGGCCACCGTGGACGGAGCAGCCACCCGCCGCGTGCTGCTGACGCCCGACAAGGCCAATGCGCTGTACGCCTGGCAGGCGGCCGTCCCCTTGGCCGAGGACAGCCGCGAGTCTGCGGCGGCCGCGTTGGCCAACCTGATGTTTGGCGGCGGCTCGGCCGCCCGCCTGTCGACCCGCGTGCGCGAGCGCGAGGGGCTGACCTATGGCATCAACAGCTTCGTTGGCCAGCGCGACGTGGACAACTGGGCCATGGTGGGCGTGCAGGCCAGCCTGGCGCCGCAGAACCTGGCCCGGCTGGAGGCCGCCGTCAGCGAGGAGATCAGCCGCGTGCTGCGCGACGGCTTCACGGCCGAAGAACTGGCCTCGGCCAAGAGTGCCATTGCCCAGCAGCGGCGTCTGACCCGAGCAAGCGATTCAGCCCTGGCGGCCGCCTTGGTCAACAACCTCTACCGCGGCCGCAGCTTCACCGAGTGGCAAGGCCAGCGCGAGCAGGTGTTCGAGTCCATCACGCTGGAGGAGGCCAACGCCGCAGCGCGGCGCCTGCTGTCGGCCGCCAACCGGGTGACGGTGGTGGCGGGTGATTTCAAGCAGCCGTGAAGCCGCCGTCTGCTGTTGAGAAGGCCTCTGGGCATCCAGCCATTGCAGTGTCGGCGACCGTGATGGCGACGGCCAGCGAAGGAGTCGTCGCTGCGCTATTGCCCGTGTTGGCTCAGTTAATTGGACCTCACTCAGCACGACGCTGTGGCTCTGGGACGGGTTCTTCGCGACATCTTCGCCGACGAAGTCCTATTCGTCCTGACTCACTTCATCTACAAGAAGGTGGTTGTCTCAAACGAGCGAGAGAGTGAAGCGGACTTGCTGGTCTGCACAGTTGGGTCAACCGAAGCGCTTTCTGTGCACAGCCTGAAAGGGCTTGGCTTGCTGACACCGAGCAACCCGGACCTTTTCTGGCACTTAGACGATCTCGAGTTCTCGAACCTCGCCGCCAAACTCATCGCGCTGCTGAAAGCCCCCGAGCGCTAGGCAATCAGCCCGGCAGTCAATCAGCCGACACCCAGTCCTCCACCCGCAAGCCCGTGACCCGCTCAAACTCGCGGGTGTTGTGCGTGACGAGGGTCGCGTCTTCGGCCAGGGCATGGGCTGCAATCCACAAGTCGTTGCCACCGATGGGCTGGCCGCGGCGTCTCAAGTCTGCGGCGCATTGGGCATAGCGCTCGCAGATGCCCGCTTGCAGGCCCACCTTCGGGAATAGCACCTCAATGTGCGTTGCCAACAGGTTCAACCGACGCAGGTTGGCGGCTTTGTGCTGGCTGCGCTCTGCGCCCAACAACAACTCTGCCCAGGTGACGAATGACATGCACAGCGTGTCGGTGCTGGGTAAGGCGTTGATTCGCTCGGCCACCGCCAGAGGCTGGCGCTTGATGACATAGATGAGGGTGTTGGTGTCGAGCATGTAGCGCATGGCAGGCCACGCACTCAGTCGAGCGATTCACGTTCCTGGACAGGTGCCTGTCCGGAGCGTCCGGCTTCGAGGGCAGCCACGAAGTCATCGTCAAAGACCCGCAAGGCCGCTAGCAGGGCGTCACCGCGTCGTGGCACCGTGGCAGGCAAGGGGCAAATAAGCAAGCCACCATCGGCAGTGCGCTCGATGGTGACTTCGTCTGCGTCCAACCGTAGCGCATGGGGGATGCGTACGGCCTGGCTGTTGCCGTTCTTGAAGATGCGGGTGTGAAGCTGTGTGGCCATCTACCAAGTGTACACACTTTTGCGTGTGTACACTTGTAGCTGTCGTTCAGCGGAAGCCCACCCGGTCGAGCATTTGCTGCATGGCGCCCGTATTGGCACCGACGCGAGCGATGGGGATGGTTTCAGACTTGAAGTTGCCCATCGCAGCCAACGCCGGATTGCTGGTGCGCACCGACGCGACGGTCGGGTACTCGTTGTTGCCATCGGCCAGCTTGCGCTGGGCATCGTCGGACGCCAGATATTCCAGGAACTGCACGGCCGCCGCTCGGTTGGGTGCGTTGCGAGCCACGGCGCCTCCCGAGATGTTGACGTGAGTGCCCCAACTGGCCTGGTTGGGGAACATGACGCCTACCTTCTCGACCACGACTTTGTCGGCTGGGGTGTCACTGCGCATCAGGCGAGCGTGGTAGTAAGTGTTGCTGATGGCAATGGTGCATTCGCCCGCCGCCACAGCTCGAATCTGGTCCGTGTCGCCGCCTCGCGGCGGGCGGGCCAGGTTGTCCACGATGCCTTTCAGCCAGGTTTCGGTTCGTGCCGCGCCCAGATGCTCTTGCAGTGAACCGAACAACGACAGGTTGTATGGGTGCGAGCCCGATCGAATGCAGATCTGGCCCTTGAACTGGGGGGACGCGAGCTTCTCGTATGTGTCGATGTCGGCGGGGCGGACCTTTGCTTTGTCATAAAAGATGGCGCGTGCACGGGTGGAGAAGCCAAACCACTGACTACCCTGGCCGGCATCGGCACCTCGGAACTGGGCGGGAATGCGCTGCTCGAGCACCGAGCTCTTCACCGGCGAGAACATGCCGTCTTGCTCAGCGCGCCACAGGCGGGCGGCGTCGACCAGCAAGATGACGTCGGCCGGGCCGTTGACGCCCTCAGCTCGCAGGCGGGCCAAGATGGCCGCGTCATCTGCCTCGATGCGGTTGATGCGGATGCCGGTGGCACGGGTGAAGTTGGCGTACAGCGCCTCGTCGGTCTGGTAGTGACGGGCCGAGTACAGGTTGAGCACCCGTTCCTGGGTCTGTGCGGTGGCGGGGGCAGCCAGTGCAAACACGGCTGCGGCCACCGTGGTGACCACCGTGGTGGCAATGGCGCCCAGCGCAAACCCGTTCTGTGACAAACGGGCGAGCGAGCGGGGGAAGGGCAGGGTGGCCGGGCGGGGGGTAAACGCGGTGTGGGACATGAATGCTCCGTTGAGTTGGCAGAGCTCAGTATACGCAAATGCGAATGGTTCGCAACACGATTTGTGCGACAGGCAAGAAAAAACCCGGTCAGAACCGGGCTTTGAAGGGCTGGTTCAGCCGCCAGGGCGGCCGAACCGTGTGCTCAGGCCTGTGCTCAGGCGGCCTTGCGCATCTTGGTGACGTTGGTGGCAGCGCGGGTGGCGCTCTTGCTCACCGCGTCAAAGTTGGCCTGGGCCACGTCGGTGGCCTGGCGCACGGCTTTTTGCACGCTGTCGTAGGCGTTGTTGGCGGCGGTGACGGCGCTCTTCATCATGGCCACGGCACTTTCGCTGCCGGCGGGCGCGTTCTTGAAGGCGGCTTCCAGCACGGCCGTTGCCTTCTTCTGGGCGTCGGTCATCTGCGACTCCGCAATCTTGGTCACGTCAGCGCCGGTGGCGGTGGCGATGTCGTACACATGACGGGTGTAGGCCGCCATCTTCTCCGAAAGGGGCTGCATCAGGCCGGCTTGCAGGGCCAGCAGTTCCTGCGCGTCCTTGACGCTCAGGGTGGCCTTGGCGTGTTCGGCGGTCTCGGCCATGGCAGCCTTGGCCACCTGGGTGTTCAGTTCCACCAACTTTTCCACGCCTTCGAAGGCTTTGCCGGTCAGGCTGAAGAAGGTTTCAACATTGGCCTTGTGGACGGCGAGAATCTGTTCAGCGGTCATCATGGTTCATCTCCAGTTGAGGGTTCAAGGAAGGTCAAACCGGTTGAGGCGCGCCGGTACTGCTTGTTCACTGCCTCGGTTGCCCCGCCTGTTTGCCTAATCAGCAATGGTGCGCTGCAACATGATGGGAAGTATAGGCCATTCACCATGACAAGCAAGTGAAATGCTGCGTCGCAGCATTGATTGGAGTGCGGGCTCTAGTGGGCAGCTACAGCATGACATGCGCGTCTCGCGCCAGACGGCCAAATCCGCCCCTAGGTGCAACGATATGGGCGGTTCTTGATTTTTCATTCAACAAATTTTTGTTGAAAACAGGCTTGAAACATGCGTGCGCTCTATTCGGATCACTTTGTCTTGCCGCTGCCGCCGGGGCACCGCTTCCCCATGGGCAAGTACGCCCTGCTGCGCGAGCGGGTGGCGGCTGAGCTGGCCGGGGCCCAAGGCGTTCAGTTGGTCGAGGCGCCCGCTGCCAGCGAGGGCGAACTGGCTCTGGCGCATTCGCCGCGCTACATCCAGGCGGTGCTCGAAGGCCTGCTGAGTGCGGCCGAGGAGCGGGAGATTGGCTTCCCCTGGAGCCCGCGCATGGCAGAACGCGCCCGCCGCAGCGTGGGCGCCACCATCGCCGCGGCACGCTTTGCATTGGCCCCGCAGGGCGGGGGGGTGGCGGCCAGCCTGGCCGGGGGCACCCACCACAGCTACGCCGACAAGGGTTCGGGCTACTGCGTGTTCAACGACGTGGCCGTGACGTCCCGCTTGATGCAAGCGGAGTGGAGTCGCCATCGCCATGGGCTGCTGAAGGTGGCCATCGTCGACCTAGACGTGCACCAGGGCAACGGCACAGCCAGCATCCTGCGCGACGACGAGACCGTGTTCACCCTGTCGGTGCACGGTGCCAAGAACTTCCCCTTCCGCAAGGAGGCCAGTG
>CAZRRW010000066.1:3362-4763 GCA_964602505.1 uncultured Burkholderiaceae bacterium | reverse complement strand
ACAGACAGTTTCCTGTCAGTGGCACTGCCTGCCCGCAACATTGGAATAGCCGATCTGAACTGGAGCGGCGGTTCTTTGCCGCGCCGGGCTCCAAGCTGGTGCTCTACCTGGCCGGGGCCGACCCACACGAGGGCGACCGCCTGGGCCGCCTGAAGCTCAGCTTCGAGGGCCTGGTGGCGCGAGACCAGCGGGTCTTTGACTTCTGCGCCAGGCACCAGGCTCCGGTGGTGGTGACCATGGCGGGGGGCTACGGGCGCGACATGGCCACCACGGTGCAGGCCAAGTTCAACACGCTCCAGCTGGCCTTGGGGGCATGGCAGCGCTGGCAGAATCAGCCGCCTGTTTCAGTGTCGCCTGACCCACAAGCCAAGCATGTCGGCCATTCCAGCGGCGGCGCCCACCGCGCCAGCGCCCATCAAGCCCCAGCCCCGACCGCGCTCTGACTTCCGCGTCTGGCGCGGCATCAGTACGCGCTGGGCCGACAACGACGTGTATGGCCACGTCAACAACGTGACCTATTACGCCTGGTTCGACACCGCTGTCAACGCCCACCTGATCGAGGCAGGCGTGCTGGACATCCACCACGGCCCGGTGATTGGCCTGGTGGTGGAGACCCAGTGCCACTACTTTGCGCCCCTGGCGTTTCCGCAGACCGTCGAGGCAGGCATCCGCGTGGCCCGACTGGGTGGCTCCAGCGTGCGTTACGAGGTGGGCCTGTTTGCGCAGGGCGCGGCGGAGTCGGCGGCGCATGGCCACTTTGTGCACGTCTACGTCGACCGCCAAACCCGCCGCCCGGTGCAGCTGCCGCCCGACCTGCGCGCCACCTTGCAGGCCCTGACCTGACCCTTCTCAACCGCCAGCCTCACACTGACCATGAACGCCGTAGACCAAGCCATCACCTCGCGCCAGAGCATCCGCGCCTTCCTGCCGACGCCCGTGCCGCGCGAGACGGTGCTGGAGATCCTGGACGTAGCCGCCCGCGCCCCCAGCGGCACCAACACCCAGCCCTGGAAAGCCTATGTGCTGATGGGCGCCAAGCGCGATGAGCTGATCGCCAAGGTGTGTGCGGCGCACGACGAGGGCCGCGGCCAGATTGGCAGCAATGCCAACGAGGAGTATGACTACTACCCCACCCAGTGGGTCAGCCCCTACATCGACCGGCGCCGCGAGAACGGCTGGGGCCTGTATGGGCTGCTCGGCATCGGCAAGGCCGACAAGGACAAGATGCATGCCCAGCACCAGCGCAACTTCCGCTTCTTCGATGCGCCGGTGGGCCTGATCTTCACCCTGGACAAGGTGATGGGCCGTGGCAGCCTGGTGGACATGGGCATGTTCATCCAGAACGTCATGGTGTCGGCCCGTGGTCGCGGCCTCGACACCTGCCCGCAGGCGGCGTGGAAC
>CAZRRW010000066.1:0-3352 GCA_964602505.1 uncultured Burkholderiaceae bacterium | reverse complement strand
CAGAAGTTCGGAAGCGAGGGACATTATTGTGATGACAACCACGAGTGCGCCTGGTGTTTCATGATCTGCCCGACCGGCGCCATCCCGCTGGATCCGGATATCTCTGAACACATCAAGCCGCTCATCGGCGCGGGTGAGAACGAGCTCATCGTCTGCGGCATGGCCCTGGGTCACGCTGACCAGGCCGCGCTGGTCAACACCTTCCGCACCCCGCGGGTGGAGTCGTCTGCCTTCACCACCTTTGTGGACTGAGCCCGTCCAAGCCACCCATCCGGCGCCACCATGCTCATCACCAGCCTGCTCGACACGGACTTGTACAAGTTCACCATGATGCAGGCGGTGCTGCATCAGTTTCCGGGGGCGCAGGTGGAGTACCGCTTCAAGTGCCGCACCCCTGGGGTGAACCTGGCGGTGCTGGCCGACGAAATCCGCGACGAGGTGGCCTCGCTGTGCAACCTGCGCTTCTCCGAGCGCGAGCTGGCCTACCTGCGCGGCCTGCGCTTCATCAAGAGCGACTTCGTCGATTTCCTGGCCTTGTTCCAGCTCAACGAGAAGTACATCCAGATCGAAGCCCGTGCCGGGGGCGAGCTCGGCATCGAAATCAAGGGCCCGTGGCTGCACACCATCCTGTTCGAGATCCCGGTGCTGGCCATCGTCAACGAGGTCTACTTCCGAAACAAGGTGGCATCTGAATCAGGGGTGCCCAACTTTGCTGAAGGCCGCAAGCGCCTGCAGGAGAAGGTGGCGCAGCTCAAGGCCATGGGCCCCGACCTGAAGATTGCCGACTACGGCACCCGGCGGCGCTTTTCCAAGAGCTGGCACGAAGAGGTGCTGCTGCTGCTGCGCCAGCAGCTTGGAGGGCAGGGCGGGCCGAGCGCTAGCGCCGCCCAGCTGGCAGGCACCAGCAACGTGTGGTTTGCCCAGAAGCTGGGCCTGGTGCCCCTGGGCACCATGGCGCACGAGTATCTTCAGGCCTGCCAGGCCCTGGGCCCGCGCCTGCGCGACAGCCAGGTCTATGCGTTCGAAAGCTGGGCCAAGGAGTACCGCGGTGACCTGGGCATTGCCTTGTCCGATGTGTACGGGCTTGAGCCCTTTCTGCGTGACTTCGACCTGTACTTCTGCAAGCTGTTTGATGGTGCCCGCCACGACAGCGGCGACCCATTCGACTGGGGTGAGCGCATGATTGCCCACTACCAGCACAACCGGGTGGACCCGCTCACCAAGACCCTGATCTTCAGCGACGGGCTCACCATCCCGCGCGTCATCGAGCTGTACCAGCGGTTCAGCGGCCGGGTGCGTCTGGCATTCGGCATCGGCACCAACCTCACCAACGACCTGGGCGACGCCCCAGCCCACGTGCCCTTGCAGATCGTCATCAAGATGGTCCGCTGCAATGGCCAGCCAGTGGCCAAGCTGTCCGACACGCCCTCCAAGAACATGTGTGACGACGAGGCCTACCTCGCGTACCTGCGCCAAGTGTTTTCCATTGCCCCTCAATGACCATGTCTCAACTCAGCAAACGTCAACTGCTCAAAGTCGCCAGCGCCTTTGCGTCGGGGCTGGCCGCCACCCTGGCCGCGCCCCGGCTGGCTTTCGCGCAGAACGCCCCCATCAAGATCGGCGAACTCAACAGCTACAAGGCGCAGCCCGCCTTTCTGGAGCCCTACAAGAAGGCCATGGAGCTCGCCGTGGCCGAGGTCAATGCCGCAGGCGGCATTGCCAGCATGGGTGGGCGCAAGCTCGAGCTCATCACCCGTGACGACAACGCCAACCCGGGTGACGCGGTGCGGGTGGCCGAAGAGCTGGTGTCCCGCGAGCGCATTGATGTGCTGACCGGCACCTTCTTCTCCAACATCGGTTTGGCCGTGAGTGACTTTGCCAAGCAGCGCAAGTTCTTCTTCCTGGCCAGTGAGCCACTGACCGACAAGCTGGTCTGGGCCAATGGCAACCGCTACACCTTCCGCCTGCGGCCATCCACCCACATGCAGTCGGCCATGCTGGTGCCCGAGGCCGTCAAGATGCGGCGCAAGCGCTGGGCTGTGATCTACCCGAACTACGAGTACGGCCAGTCGGCGCAAAGCACCTTCAAGGCCCTGCTCAAGGCCGCACAGCCCGACGTGGAGTTCATCGCGGAGCAGGCGCCACCGCTGGGCCGCATCGACTCAGGGCCCGTGGTGCAGGCCCTGGCTGACGCCAGGCCCGACGCCATCTTCAATGCCCTGTTTGGTGCTGACTTGTCGCGCTTTGTGCGCGAGGGCAACACCCGTAGCCTGTTCCAGGGCCGCGACGTGGTCAGCCTGCTGACCGGCGAACCGGAATACCTGGACCCGCTGCGTGACGAAGCGCCCAACAACTGGGTGGTCACCGGCTACCCCTGGTATGGCATCCAGACGCCCGAGCACAAGGCCTTCTTCCTGGCCTACTTCAACAAGTTCCGCGAGAACCCGCGCCTGGGCTCGGTGGTCGGCTACGCCACCATCCATTCGATTGCCGAGGGCTTGAAGAAGGCCCGCTCCACCGAGACGGAGAAGCTGATTGCCGCCTTCCGCGGCCTGAGCCTCATGTCGCCGTTCGGGCGCATCACCTACCGCGCCAGTGACCATCAGTCGACCATGGGCGCCTTTGTGGGCCGCACCAAGAACGAGGGCGGCAAGGGCACCATGGTGAACTACCGCTACCTCGACGGCGCCAAGTACCTGCCCAGTGACGCCGAGGTGCGCAAGATGCGCCCCTTGGACGCACAGGCCTGATGCGCGGGCCTGACGCGCGGGTGTGATCGAGTCGCTTGCCGGCCCGCTGCTGGGGCAGCTGCTCAACGCGCTGGCCGGGGCCTCGTCACTGTTTCTGGTGGCGGCTGGGCTGTCGTTGATCTTCGGCGTGTGCCGGGTGGTCAACTTTGCCCACGGGTCGTTCTACATGCTGGGGCTGTACCTGGCCTTCAGCCTGGTCGAGGCCGCGCCCGGCGTGTTCGGCCCAGGGTCGGCGCTGGGGTTCTGGCTTGCGGTGCTGGGGGCGGCCGTCGCGGTGGGCCTGCTGGGGGCCGTGGCCGAGGTGCTGGTGCTGCGCCGGCTCTACCGCTCGCCCGAGCTGTTTCAACTGCTGGCCACCTTTGCGCTGGTGCTCATCATCAAGGATATGGCCTTGTGGGCCTGGGGGCCGGAGGACCTGCTGGGCCCGCGGGCACCAGGCCTGAGCGGGGCCGTCACGCTGATGGGACGGGCGTTTCCGGTGTACGACCTGGTGCTCATGGCCATCGGCCCCCTGGTGCTGGGCCTGTTGTGGCTGCTGCTCAACCGCACCCGCTATGGCGTGCTGGTGCGGGCTGCCACGCTGGACCGCGACATGGTGGGTG
>CAZRRW010000065.1:0-12012 GCA_964602505.1 uncultured Burkholderiaceae bacterium | reverse complement strand
CACCCGCTGGGCCTTGTCCTTAAGGCGAACGGGTGCCAACCTTAAAAGTCCTTAAACTGGCAAGCCCCATGCCGCTCATCCATTAATTGGCCCCTTGACGAACCCTTCGCTGCGCTTTGCCGGGTTTGAGTTGCGGCTCAGGGAGCGTCGCCTGCTTTCCCAAGGTGAGCCGCTGTCGCTGGGGGCACGTGCCTTCGACGTGCTGGTCACGCTGGCTCAGCGAGCAGGGGAACTGGTGACCAAAGCCGAGTTGCTGGACGCCGTCTGGCCAGGCCTGGTGGTTGAGGAGAAAACCTGCAGGTCCACATCTCCACCCTGCGCAAGCTCCTGGGGCCATCAGCCATCGCCACCATTCCAGGGCTGGGCTACCGGTTCACCTTGCCTCTGGACGCCGAGGCGGTGCGGCCGCAGCAGGCAAGCCCTGAGCCGCTTTCGGTGGACTATTCACGCGCCGCGCGCTCCATGGCGGTGCTGCCCTTCACCAACGTGGGGGGCGACCCGGAGCAGGAGTACTTCTCCGACGGACTGGCCGAAGACATCATCACCAAGCTGTCGCGCTCGCGCTGGCTGTATGTGATTGCCCGCAACTCGTCGTTCGAGCGGCGGCATGCGGGTTCTGCCGCCCAGGTGTGCAAAGACCTGGACTGCCATTACGTGGTCATGGGCAGCGTGCGCCGGGCTGGGCGGTCCTTGCGCGTGACAGCCGAGCTGATCGACGGGCCGCGCAACCAGAGCCTGTGGAGCCAGCGGTTTGATGCCCCAGTGGAAGACCTGTTCCGGGTGCAGGACGACATCACCTCCAGCATCGTCAGCACCATCGAGCCGGTTTACCTCCGCCAGCAAGAGCGGGTGGCGCAACGCGACACGGGCCTGGCTGATGCGGCCAGCCTGCGCTACTGGGAAAGCCTGATGCAGGCGCGCTGGCACTTTTGGCGAACCTCCCGCACGCATATCGAGAAGTCGCAGGCACTGGTGCAGCAGGCCTTGGCGGAGCGCCCGGAAGACCCTCCAGCCCTTTGCCTGCAGGCCTTCACCTACATGGCCAAGGTGTGGGGCGGCTGGTCGGCCAACCCCAAGGCCGACGTCCTGGAGGCCAGCCGGCTGGCCTTGCGCGCAGTGCGCAACGACGACAGCGACGCCAATGCCCACTTCACCCTGGGTACGGCGCTGTCCTTCACGGCCAACATCGGCCAGGCCATCGCCGAGCAGCAGCATGCCTTGAGCCTGTATCCCGAGTTTGCGGCGGCCGCAGGCGAACTGGGGCGCTTGCTGGCTTTTTCGGGCCGCACGGATGAGGCGGCTGAGTACATCCTGCAGGCCATCGACGCCAGCCCGCACGACCCGCATCTCAGCTTGTGGGTGCGCAGTCGCGCCATCGCCTGTTTCGCCGATGGCGACTACCCCAACGCCTTGCGGTATGCCGAGGAGGCGGTGGCCAAGCGGGGCAATTGGTTCTTCAACCATTACCTGCTGGCGGTGTGTCTTGCGGCCACGGGCCGCCTGCCCGAGGCACAGGCTGCCGTGCTGCAGGCCAGGCCCTATGGTGCGTCGAATCTGCAGACCTTGCGGTTTGGACACCCCTTTGTCAAAGAGGCAGACTTCGACCGCTTTGTGGGCTACCTGCGTGCGGCTGGCTGGCAGCCCCAGGAGCCCGCCGCCCCAGTCAGCCCGCCCCCTGCCCAACCTCAAGCCCCTGGAGGAGCCCATGTCTGAGCGCCAACGCATTGCTATCCTTGGAGGTGGCATCTCTGCCCTGACCACCGCCTTTGAGCTGACCCGCGCCCCAGACTGGCAGCAACGCTACGACATCACGCTCTACCAGATGGGCTGGCGCCTTGGAGGCAAGTGCGCCACCTCACGCGGGCCCAACGATCGCATCGAAGAGCATGGCATCCATGGCTTTCTGGGCTGCTACTACAACGCACTACCGCTCATGGCCGATTGCTACCGCGCCCTGCAGCGCCCAGCCGGACACCCACTGGCCACCTTCGAGCAGGCCTTCAAACCAGACAGCTTCATGCTGATGTGGGAGTACCTGGACGGCGGCTTCAAGCGCTGGCCCTTCACGGCGCCCACCAATGCGCTGCGGCCCGACGACCCGTCTGCCGTGGGGCGCATTGAAGACTGGTTGGCTGCGACGGTCAAGCTGGTGGACGACCTGTTGGCACCCGACTTCACTCCGACCCTGTCGCTGCATGGCCTGGAGCTCGCGGTGGGGCGAGCCCTGGTGAAGGCCCTGGGCGACGGCATCAAGCTGGCAGAGCGATTGGACGCCCGCCTGCTGCACCTGCTGCAGCCACTGTTGGACTGGGTGCGCGGCCGTTTTGTCGCTATGGTGCAAGGCAACGACGAGCTGCGTCGCCTCTACATCGTGGTGGATTTCCTGCTCACGCTGGTGAAAGGGGCGCTGACAGACGAGGCCGCAGCGTGCGCTGAGGTTCAAATGGAGAAAATCGGCATTCGACCCCGGGCAGGTGAGTGGCGAGATGGGGAAGCCCTGCGGGTGGTGAAGGGCGGCAGCTTTGCCAGCGCTGTGCGCCTAAGGCACCCGCAGTTTCGGGGCTGTCTGCGCGAGGACAGCGACGCGCCCTTTGTGGGCTTTCGCTCCTGCAGCGTGTGATCTTGCAACGCTCCAGTGGCCGAGATCAGCACAAACCCTGAGAACCTGCCACAATTGCCGTTTCGCGCATCACCCCGCAGCCTCGGCTGGCATACCCCGCGATGGCTCGTGACCGAGCCGCACCGCGTGAACGCCCGGCCACTTGCAGCCCCTGAGCTTGTTCGCAAGCCCGATGTAGGGGCAGGCAATTTGTCTGATGGTTGATGTTTTTCATCTCCTCTGACGAATTGCCGCGGCAATTGAAGCCGCGCAAGCCTTTGCATGTCGAACCCCGCCGACGTGGGCATCGTGGCCACGCCCACCCCTGTGTCTGCCACCCTTGCCGTGGCCGAGCAGCCCAACTTGTTCGAGCCCTTGGGCTTGGCCGCGCCGCTGTTGCGCGCCTTGGCTGACCTGGGCTTCACCCAGCCGACCCCGGTGCAGGAGCATGCCATTCCGGCGGTGCTCAACGGCGGCGACTGGATGGTCTCCAGCCAGACCGGCAGCGGCAAGACCGCAGCCTTCCTGCTGCCCATGCTGCAGACCTTGCTGGCCCAGCGAGAGGCGCAGGCCGCGCTGGAGAAAGCGGCAGCCAAGGAGGCTGCGGATGCGGCCGCCCAAGCGGCCCGCGAGGCGGCGGTGCGGGGCGAGCCTGCCCCCGCAGCTGCCGCACCCAAGAAGCCCAAGCGCCACTTTCCCCCACGCCATCTGGCCACGCCCACCCCGGCCGCCTTGGTGCTGTGCCCCACCCGTGAGCTGGCCCAGCAGGTGATGAACGACGCCATCGACCTGGTGCGCCACATGCGCGGCATGCGCATTGCCAGCATCGTGGGCGGGACGCCGTTCGGCATCCAGATTGCAAAGCTACAGGGGGCCAACCTGGTGGTGGCCACGCCCGGCCGCCTGCTTGACCTCCAGCGTCGCATGCAGATCAAGCTTGATGAGGTGCAGTTCCTCGTGGTGGACGAGGCCGACCGCATGCTCGACCTGGGCTTCTCGGAAGACCTGGAAGAGATTCACCACCTCACCAGCGAGCGCAACCAGACCATGATGTTCAGCGCCACGTTTGCGCCGCGCATCATGGCATTGGCCGCACGGGTGATGCGCCAGCCGCAGAAGATCGAGCTGCAGACTGCACAGACCCGCCACGACAACATTGCCCAGGCGCTGCACTGGGTGGACAACCTGGCCCACAAGCGCCGCCTGCTAGACCATTACCTGCGTGATGCCTCACTCGAGCAGGCTGTGGTGTTTGCCAGTACCCAGATCGAGACGGATGCCCTCGCCGGCGAACTGGCCAGTGAGGGCCACGACGTGGCGGCGCTTCACGGCGCCATGCCGCAGGGCCTGCGCAACCGCCAGTTGCGCGCGTTCCGCGACGGCCATGTGCGTGTGCTGGTGGCCACCGACGTTGCCGCGCGCGGGCTGGACGTGCCTGGCATCAGCCATGTCATCAACTTTGGCCTGCCCATGAAGGCGGAGGACTATGTCCACCGCATCGGCCGCACGGGCCGTGCTGGCAGGCAGGGTGTGGCAGTCACCCTGGCTGAAGCCCGTGATCGTCGCCGTGTAATGGACATTGAGCAATACACCCGTCAGCCCCTCAAAGCCAGTGTTGTGCCTGGGCTTGAGCCAGCGGTGCGCGAGCCCGTACCTCAGCGCCCGCGTCTGAAGCCTGGCCAGAAGCCGGGGCGCGGCCACTTTAAGTCGGACTTCAATGGCCGCAGTGGCGAGCGTTTCGGCGACCGCCCGGCCGGTGGTGGATTCAACCGCGAGGCGCAGGGCACCCCCCGGCCAGCCGACCGCAACCCGCGCGGCAGCTTCGTCGAGCGTTCGCGCGATGAGTTTGCCCACAGCTACAACGCCCCGCGCCGCCCTGCCCAAGGCGCTTCGCAAGGCTTTGGTAGCGACGGCCCTCGTGACGGGCAACGCCCTGGCGCGGGCCACCACAAGCCACAGGCGCATGGTTTTGCCCGCAAGCCAGGCACCAATGCGCCGGGGTTTGCGGGGGCGCCTGGCGGCGGCTTTGGCGGCAAACCCTTCAAGCGCAAGGTCTGAGCCAGCGCCGGCCCCTGTCAGCCCGCTCAAGAGGGCGGCGTCCAAAAAAGGAAAAGGCCACCGCAAGGTGGCCTTTTCGCTTTCAGGTGTCTGGTGGAGAAGATGGGGATCGAACCCACGACCTCGTCATTGCGAACGACGCGCTCTCCCAGCTGAGCTACATCCCCGACGGCTTGAATATTATCAAAGCGGCTCTGCGGGCAGTGCCTACCTGCACGGAGCGGGCCAGGAGCTTTGCATGAACGCACCCACCGACTTCTTGAATACGGCGACATCTGACGAACTGGATGCGCTCTACAACAACCGGCTACGCGTGCCTGGCTTCTCCGGCATCGTGGCCGCCTGGGCCGAGCGCTCGGCCGCCTTTCGGGCCCGCCTGCTGCGTGCGGGGCGTGCCCATCTGAACCTGCCCTATGCAGGCGGCAGCACGGAGACGCTCGACCTTTTTCACCCCGCCAAGCCGCGCACAGACGGGGCGGTGCTGGTGTTCATTCATGGTGGCTACTGGCGTTCGCTCGACAAGGCCGACCATTCCTTTGTGGCAGAGCCTTTTGTCGATACCGGCTTCACGGTGGCCGTGCCCAATTACGCACTGTGCCCGGGCACGACCAAGACCCCGGTGAGCATTGAGCTGATTGCGTTGCAGATGGCCCATGCGGTAGCCTGGGTGCGCCGCAAGACGGGACGCCCAGTGGTGCTGGCGGGCCACTCAGCTGGTGGCCACCTTGTGGCGCAGTTGATGCACTGCCGTTGGGCTGAGGTGGATTCGCGCCTCGCAGGTTCGGCGCGGCCTGTGCTGGCGGGCGGTGTGGCCATCTCGGGCCTGTTCGAGCTGGACTCGGTGCGCCGCACGCCCTACCTCAACAGCGACTTGCTCCTGACGCCGGAGTCGGTGCCGCGCCTCAGCCCGGCCCGGTGGCCCGCCCCAAAGGGCGTAGGCCCCTTGTTGGCGATGGTCGGAGGCGATGAGAGCCCCGCCTTCCTGGCGCACAACCAACTGATTCGCCAGGCATGGGGTGCGGCGGCAGTGCCTGTGTGCGAGGCCTTGTCGGGCCTGCACCACTTCAGTGTGCTTGAGGCCTTTGCACAGCCCGAGCACCGCGCCCACCAACTGGCACTGGCGCTGCTGCGCGATGTGACGGCCCGCGGGGGTTGAGTGGTCTGGTGCCTCGCAGCGGCCTTCAGCGTCCGCACAGGTCTGCGCCATCGGCCGGCAGGCGCTGTCCGGCTAGCCGCTGCAGCGGCACCCAGACCCACGAGGTCGCTAGGCGCATGGCTGTGGCGGCCACATCGCCTGCACTGACGCCCACCCGGGGCTGCAGCAGGGGGCCGCTCACTCCGACCGGGGTCGCCAGGCTGAAGAACTGCGCCTCTTTGGCCTGTGGCTGAAACCGCAAGGCATACGCGTCCGTCCCGTTCTGCGCGGTGAGATGGACATGTCCTTCGCCCGTCACCCGCATCGCGGTGGTGTCCAGCGCCAGTCGGCGGTGACGCAGATGCCCGTCACCGAGGGCTAGCTCAGCGACAACGCAGTTCACTTTTGGCCCGGCGCTCGGATCCACGGCCGGCAGTAGGGCGGTCAGCAGGTTGACCGCCCAGATGTCAATGCGCTGCGAACTCAAGGCTTGAGGGTACAGGCGGGCCCGCACCTCGCCACGGCCCAGGGCGGGCAACTCGGCCAGCTCACTGACAGTGGCCGACGCGTGGGCCGACAGGCTGAGATCGCCGCGTGACTCTCGCAGGGCGACGGGCGCGTACCAGCGGGCCAGGCTGCTGTAGTCGAAGCGCGGTACGTCCAGGCGCAGCTGGGCCAGCCGCCGGGTTGCGGCGGCGGCTGGCGGCGCCTGCGCCTTCGCAAAGCTCAATGCAAACGTGGCGGTGCCGCCCGGCAGGCCCAGCAGGGCGGGGCCGACCGACAGGTCGCCATCGCGCAGGACCGCCTGGAGCATGCCGCCCCCCAGACGCACGTCGCGCTCCGGGCCCGCGCCGCCCAGCACCACCGAGTCGACCTGAAGCTTCACCGTGGCGTCCTGCCGCCCCAGGGTGGCCGTGGCGAGCAGCGCGTCGCCCGCCTGGGCGGCGCGGCTGGCCTGTGTGGCGATCTGCTGGCTTGCGGAGACCCCCCTGCTGTCGGTGCCAGCGCCTGAAAGCGGCGTGGAAGCCGTGGCCTCAGAGTCCGTCACCTGGCGCCATGCGGACCAGCCCGATCGCGGAAAGTCTGCGAGGACGATTCGCGGAGACCGAAGGTCTGCACTCAAAACCGGGCGCTGCTGGGGCCGTTCGATCCAACTCGCGGTGCCCTCCACCGTGCTGCTGCCCACTTGGAGTCTCAGGTCGCGAAGACGGTGTTCGCCTGGCCCACTGTCAAGGCGTGACTCCAGGCGCCAGGGGCCCCACGGCGGCAGGGCCACGCCCACGGCCCGGTTCAACTCGTCGAGCCGCTGTCCACCTGCCGACAGGCGCACTTGAACGGGGGGCTGGCTGCGCAGGGCGATGTCGCCCGCGGTGCGCCCGGCCAGCGCATCGATCTCGACATGGTGTGAGCCCAGATCCACCCGTGCCCTCAGGGGAACCGGGTCGCTGGTGTTCAGCAGCAAGGGCAGGCTGCCACTCTGCAGTGCCAAGGTGGCGGTTTGGGGTGCATCCGCCCCTTCTGGCGATCTGAGGGTTCTGGCAGACAAGGTGGCTCGCACGGGCTGCCCCGCCTCGGCGGACAGTTGGCCCTGGCCCAGTTCCACCGCGTAGGTGCGGCCCAGGGCCCCGTCGCGCAGGCTGAACCGGCCCCCGTGCACGTTGGCCACGAATGATGTGCGGGCAGGCAGGTCTGCGAGGTTGGCAGCCTGGGCTTGCATGTCCAGGGTGATGTCATCGAATCGCAGCTCAAACGCCGGGTTCAAGCCGAGCCGCCGCGCCAGGCGACCCAGGTCGGGCTGTGCCATGCGCAAGCGCAACTGCGCCATGGGCTGCGGGCCGCGCAGGCTCAGGCCCAGTTGACCGGTCAGGGGCTGGCCATCGATCGTCGCGGTCAGCGGCGCCTCAAGCATGGCTGACTCACGCCAGTCGCCGCTGAAGCGCAGGCTGGCCACGGGCACCCGGCTGCCGGCCAGTTCGTCGACCTGCACACTCAGGCGTCCACTGAAGCTTTGGCCTAGGGGTGCCCCCAGTTGGTCTCGGTTTGGGTTGGCTTTGGGCCCTGGTGGGCGCAGGGGCTCCCGCCGGGGCGCCGAGGCCCTGGCCTCGGTGGGCGGCCGTGGCTTGCCGTCCTGCGGCAGCAGGGCGTCTATGTCGGCCACATGCAACCGCGGGATGTGGATGGCCAGGCTCGAGGCGGCGGAGCGACTGCCCAAGGGATGGGTGGCGGTGCCGTGGATCACCGTGTCGCCCGCTTGCAGGCGCCAGGGGGAGACCCAGTCGTCGCCCAGGGGTTGGGCAAGCGCGCGCAGCGACAAGGGGATGTCCGCGCGAGTATTGAGGCCAAACCACCCCGCCACGGCCGAAGCGCGGGGGGCCTTCAGATCAAGCCATACCACCTCGGCCCGTGGATGCGCGTGGCCCAGGTCGCGCACCGAGGCACTGGCATCCAGGGTCACGTCCTCAGACCGCATGGATAGCCCAAGGCTCAGGCGTTCTTGGCGCAGGATGTCCTCAAGGGCGTTGCCGCTGAGCGTCGCCAGCAAGGGGTGGCCCAGAATCTCGGCACTCAAGGCTCCCGCCAGGGGCTGAGCCCCAGCCCACCGGACCACCAGCTGCCGGATGAGTGCCTGCCGCTCGGCAGAGCTGGCGCGGTCTTCCTGGCGCAAGCCAAGCCTCGCATCCCGCAGCAGCAGCACCATGTCGAGCGTGGCCAGCCAGTCGGACAGTCGGCGTCCGCTCGCGTCCAGGCTGACCAGCATCTCTGCGGCGCGGCCCGTCACCTGCTTGAGGCCCATCGCCTCGCGGGCCAGCTGGCCCGCATCCAGTTGGCGGCTTTGCATGACAAGCCGCCACGCCGTGGTCCGGGCGGTATCGTCCACCACTGCGTTCAGGTCGGCCGTGAACGGGGTATCCCACAGGCGAACACGCAACGGCGCAGACAACTGCCCGTTGAGCAGTTGGACATGCAGGCTGGCGTCGTCCGCAATCAATCCCAGTGCATGAAAGCGCGGCATGCTCAGCCGCACACTCGCGTCCATCTGTGCCAGAAAGCCAAAGTCCACCTCCACAGCAGACAGGCTCTGGTGCAGACGCCGCAAGCCCTGGCGCGCGGGTGGCTCAGACGCCCTGCGCGCGACCGCGGGCTGGCGTGGCGCCTCGCCCAAGAGGTCTTCGAGTGTGCGGTCCCAACCCGCCAGAGCGAGCTCTGCGCCCAGCTGGGGGCGCCCGCCAAAGGTCATCGAGACCTTCCCGCTCACGCTGGCGTCACCCAGGTGGAGCCTGAGGTCGTTGGCCTGCAGACCGCGTGTGGTCACCGACAAGTTGGCGGCGAACGCTGCGGGTAGAGGGGCATCCTCAGGCTTGCCGCGTCCGAGCGTGACCCCCCAGGTGGCCAGGTCCTGTCGAGCCTGTGGCACGGCCACGGCCAGGTGGCCCTGCAGGCTGTCGAGCCGAAGCTCACCCGCCAGGGCGGCCACGCGAGCGCCTCGCCGGGTGTTCACCCGAACCGGCCAACCGGCCTGTGTGCCAGCTGCCACCTGAGCCAGCGCGGACAAGGGGGCCGCGTCCCATCGGAGCACACAGTCTTCCTTCTCGCAACGCCCGTCGGCCTCGAACACCAGGGGGGCATCTTCCGGGGCTCGCAGCACGGCGTCGGCCAGCTGCCAGGCCCGCCTGGGCGTGCCATCGGCCTGGTAACTCACCCGAAGCCGCTGTACCCGAGCTTCGTTCACGACGAGTTTTGACAGCAGTTCCAGGGGCAGGGCGGCAAGGAAGGCCTTGCGGGCGTCGGGCTCGACGCTGGCCTTTGGCTTCAGCGTCCAGTTGTTGCGTGGCGGCTCCCCCGGGCCTGCCGAGCGGGTCTCGAGCGACAGGCGCACTCCACGCAGGCGTGCTGTTTCGATGGTGTAGTGGGCCCGCAAGGCGTCAGCAGGGTCGACCGAGATGACGGCCTCCTCCACGCTGAGCAGCGGCTCGGATGAAAAGCCCGGGGCGTTGGCGATGCGGATGTCACGCAGGCTCAGGCGAGGTTGCAAACCCCATTGCAGGTGCGCCTGGCCAACGCTCACCGGTCGACCGAGTGCTAGGGTCAGGCGCTGTTCGGCATCCCGGCGCCATGGCCCCAGGTCGGTGCTCGGCCGCAGCCAGAGCACCGCGGCTGCGGCCAGGACGGCCAGGGCCGCCAGAACAGCCGAGGCCCTGATGGCCCACATCCCCCAGAGCTTCGCGCGCGCAGGGTGGGCCGGGTCGACGGGCACGGCCTTGGGCTCGGACGGTGACACGGGCAGTGCCATGCACAGAGGGTAGCGCATGGCAAGGCGTGGGGCTCGGCTCGGGCGCAGGCGCTACCATGCGGGGCCTCGGCCGGATCCACGGCCTGCTCCACGGTCTATCGAGCGGCATGTCCGCCGCTGCTGCGTCATGAAAATTGCCATCCTTCCCGGTGACGGCATCGGCCCTGAAATCGTGGCCGAAGCCGTCAAGGTGATGAACGTGCTCGACCTGCCGTTCGAAACCGAGACTGCGCCTGTCGGCGGTGCGGCCTACGAGGCCGCCGGTCATCCGCTGCCCGACGCCACGCTGAAGCTGGCCCAGGCGGCCGACGCCATCCTGTTCGGCGCGGTGGGCGACTGGAAGTACGACAAGCTCGAGCGTGCCCTGCGGCCCGAGCAGGCCATCCTGGGGCTGCGCAAGCACCTGGGCCTGTTTGCCAACCTGCGCCCCGCCATTTGCTATGCCGAATTGACCCACGCCTCGAGCCTGAAGCCGGAGCTGGTGGCAGGGCTGGACATCCTGATCATCCGCGAGCTGACGGGCGACATCTACTTTGGCCAGCCGCGCGGGCGGCGTACCGCAGTGGACGGGCACTTCCCCGGCGCCGAAGAGGCCTTCGACACGATGCGCTATTCGCGCCCCGAGATCGAGCGAATCGCCCATGTGGCTTTTCAGGCGGCGCGCAAGCGCAACAAGAAGCTCACCAGCGTCGACAAGGCCAACGTGCTGGAGACCTTCCAGCTCTGGAAGGACGTGGTCACTGAGGTGGCCAAGGAGTACCCTGACGTTGCGCTGGACCACCTGTATGTGGACAACGCAGCCATGCAGCTCGTCAAGGCCCCCAAGGCCTTTGACGTCATCGTCACCGGCAACATGTTTGGCGACATCCTGAGTGATGAGGCCGCCATGCTGACAGGCAGCATTGGTATGCTGCCCTCGGCCAGCCTGGACAAGCACAACAAGGGCCTGTACGAGCCCAGCCATGGCAGCGCCCCCGACATCGCAGGCAAAGGCGTGGCCAACCCGCTGGCTACAATCCTCAGCCTTGCCATGATGTTGCGCTACAGCCTCAACCAGCCCGACGCCGCTGTCCGTGTGGAGCAGGCGGTTCAGGCCGTGTTGTCTGCTGGCTTGCGCACGGGCGATATCTACAGCGAGGGCACCACCCGTGTGGGCACGCGTGAGATGGGGGATGCGGTCGTGGCCGCCATCACCAAGAAAGCGATTACCAAGGGCTAGAACAGCTCCGGTTCGTCGCGCCCTTCCGGCCCGTACGAGCCGGGCCAGAGACAACACACTCTCGAAAGGGCACACATGAAAACAGTTGGGTTAGTCGGTTGGCGCGGCATGGTCGGCAGTGTGCTGATGCAGCGCATGCGCGAAGAGGGCGACTTTGCGCTCATCGAGCCGGTGTTCTTCTCCACCAGCAACGCGGGCGGCAAGGCGCCTGCCGAGGCCAAGAACGAGCCGAAGCTGCTGGACGGCAACGACGTGGCAGCGCTCTCCAAGATGGATGTGATCATCACCTGCCAGGGTGGCGACTACACCAAGGCGGTCTACCCGAAGTTGCGCGCGGCTGGGTGGAAGGGCTACTGGATCGACGCGGCCAAGACCCTGCGCATGAACGACGACGCCGTCATCATCCTCGACCCGGTGAACATGCCCGTCATCCAAGGCGCGCTGGCCAAAGGCATCAAGGACTACATCGGCGGCAACTGCACCGTGAGCTGCATGCTGATGGGCGTGGGCGCGCTTTACAAGGCTGGCCTGGTGGAATGGATGCAGACCAGCACCTACCAGGCGGCGTCGGGTGGCGGTGCGCCCAACATGCGCGAGCTGCTCACCCAGTACGGCGCACTGCACGCCGAGGTGAAAGACCTGCTGGCCGACCCGGCCAGCGCCATTCTGGAAATCGACCGCAAGGTCACCGCCAAGCAGCGCGCCTTTAC
>CAZRRW010000064.1:0-12106 GCA_964602505.1 uncultured Burkholderiaceae bacterium | reverse complement strand
GCGGTCACCCACGGACTGCCCCAGTCGGGTGGCTTGCAGACGTGCGTCTTGCGCCAAAAGACTCTGCTGCAAGGCCGCCACCCGTGCCTGGGCCACTTGTCTAGCCAACCAGAGCATTTCGACCTGCTGCCTTACTGCCACCTGTGCAGCATCGAACTCCGCTCGGGTGCGGTTGAGCTGCTCGATGGCCTCTTGGGCGCGGGCTGCGTCCATGCCACCGCTGTACAACGGAAGTTGTAGACGCAGCGTCACGGCTAGCTGGCCTTGCCGGCTTAGCCCCGCCCCGGTGCTGGTCAGCCCGCTGCCAACCCGGTCGACCAGGGCCTGAGCCACCAAGTCGACGGTGGGAGACTGGCTGGTATGCGCCTCCTGCAGCCGCTGCTGCGCAAGCTGGATCTCCATCTGCAGTTGGCGCAGTTGCAGATTGCTTGTCGTGGCCTTCTGAATCCAGCCGTCCAGGCTTGTGAGGTCGGCCCGGGTCAAGGCACGTAGTGGCAAGCTCGCCACCACATTGGGCAGGCCGCTGCTGTCTTGCAGGCTGCGCCCGAGGCGGGCCGCTTCCAGATCTGCCGCGGCAAGCTGGGCCCGCAGCCCGGCGGCGGCGGCGTCTGCCTCGTGGGTGTCAGTGATCGGCGCAGCCCCCGTTCGGTAGCGTTCGCGGGTCATCGCCACGGTTCGCTCCACAGCGAGTAGCTGCTGCTGCACAACGCGCTGGCGGTGTACGGCGAGTGCCAGCGAGAAGTAGCGCTCAGCAGTGCGAAGCATCAGGTCGGCCCGAGCACCATGCCACGCCAGTTCGCTGATGGCAGCGGCTGTGAGAAGTTGGGCCTGCTGCGCCGAACGGCCGGGCTGGATCAGCGGTTGCTGCGCCACCAGCGCCACACGGGTCAGAGGCCCAGCGCCTGCAGTGGTGGCAAATCGGGCATCACTGACTTGGCCGAGCGTGGGTGCCGAAAAGCGTGCGCCGGTGACCTCGCTGTCTTGTCGTGCCACGCCAAGGTCGGCGCTCAGGCTCACCCGAGGGTGCCACAGTGCGTCGGCTTGTGCGGCGAAGCTCTTGCCAACACCCAGTGCCGCTCGAGCCACTTGGAGTTGCGGGTCGTTGGCCTGCACCGCCTGCCAGATGGTGCTGAGATCCTGGGCCGCCGCAGGCAAGGCAACCAACACCACTGCCGCTGCCACAGCACGGCGCAGCAAACGGGCCGGCAACTGCATGCCCAAGCATGCGGCAGGGCTCATGTGCCCGCCTTGACGCCCAGCTTGCGCAAGATGACTTCCATCAGGCACCAGCGGGTCACCCCACTCTGCAGCAGGTTGGCCCCGACGAAGGCAGTGAACCACAACCAGTATGGGCTGTGGAACAGGGGGCTGGCTGGCACACCCAGTGCGAGGGACAGCAGGATGAAGCTGCCGCCGACGATGCGGACGATCTGCCATGAGGTCATGTGATGCTCCTATTGGGTAAGTGAATTTCAGACGGTTTGTGGATCAGCCGAGGTCGGCTGGACGCGATGGCGGCCCTGATAGGCCACGTATATCAGGGTGGGAATGACGATCAGCGTGAGAATGGTGGACACCAGGATCCCGAAGATGAGCGAAATGGCCAGGCCGTTGAAGATCGGGTCGTCAAGGATGAAGAGCGCACCGATCATGGCGGCCAGACCGGTCAGCGCGATCGGCTGCGCACGGGTGATGGCGCTTTGCACGATGGCGCGCTCTAGGTTGACGCCCTGCGCCAGCTGCAGGTGGATGAAGTCCACCAGCAGGATCGAGTTGCGCACGATGATGCCGGCCAGAGCAATCATGCCGATCATGCTGGTGGCTGTGAACTGCGCACCAAATAGGGCGTGCCCGGGCATCACTCCAACCACCGTTAGTGGGATCGGGGCCATGATGATCAGGGGCACCAGATAGCTGCCGAACTGCGCCACCACGAGCAGGTAGATCAGCACCAGACCCACTGCGTAGGCGGCCCCCATGTCGCGGAAGGTTTCGTAGGTGATCTGCCATTCGCCGTCCCACTTCAGTGCGTACCCGGCATGTGGGTTCATCGGAGCGGTGATGAAGTGCTCTGTTACCGGGCCGCCGTCGGGCGCTATCAACGCGTTCAGGCGTGCCCGCATCTGAAACATGCCGTACAGGGGGCTGTCGGTCGTGCCACCCGCCTGGGGTGCCATATCGCCAGTGACGTACACCACAGGCAGCAGGTTCTTGTGGAACACCGGCTGCTCGCGCTCGCTAGTGCTCAGGCGAACCAGCTCGCGAATGGGCACCAGCGCACCCTGAGTGCTGCGCACATTCAGTTGCAGCAGCGGGCCCAGATCGCCGTGCTGGTGGGCCGGCACTTGAACCAAGGCCGGTACTGCATCGCGGCCACCGTCACGCAAGTAGGTCGCTGCTTCCCCGGTCAGGCCCAGCCGCAGGGTGGTGGCTACCGCCTGTTGGGTAACGCCCAGCTGCGCGGCCTTGCGACGATCCACCAGAAGTAGCAGGCGCGGCGCGCTGGCCGCATTGGAGTCGTCCACGTCCACCACCCCTGGGGTGGTCTCGAACACCTGTCGAACTGCCTTCGCCACGCTGCGGCGGCCTTCGGCCTGCGGGCCGTAGATCTCTGCCACGATGGGAGCGAGCACCGGGGGGCCTGGGGGTACCTCCACGACCTTGACATTGGCTCCGAATGCCGCCCCGATCTTCTGCAGTTCGGGCCGCACCCGCATGGCGATGGCGTGGCTTTTGTCGTGACGTCGGCCTTTGTCGACCAGGTTCACTTGCAGGTCGCCCTGGTGCGGGCCTGTGCGCAGGTCGTACTGACGCACCAAGCCATTGAAATTGATTGGCGATGCGGTACCTGCGTAGGCCTGATAGTCCTTCACCTCCTCAAGGTTGACGAGGTGGGTACCCAGTGCACGCAGTGCGGCAGCGGTCTTCTCCACGGGCGTACCGACTGGCATGTCCACCACCACCTGGAACTCGCTCTTGTCGTCGAAAGGCAGCATCTTCAGGACGACGGCCCCCATGGCCGGCAGCAGCAGCGACACCAGAATCAGTGCACCGACTCCAGCCCAGAGTAGGCGGCGGTTGCGCTGGCCGAACTGCGGGTCGAGCAGGCGCGCAAACACCCGCTCAAACGTCGCGGCCCAACGGACTGGCTTGGCGTCGTGGGCGGTGGCTGCTGCAGGCTTCATCCACAGACGAGCCAGCCAAGGCGTCACCACAAACGCGATGGCCAGTGACAACAGCATGCCCATGCTGGCGTTGATGGGGATCGGACTCATGTATGGCCCCATCAAGCCGCTGACAAAGGCCATGGGCAGCAGCGCCGCTATGACGGTGAAGGTGGCAAGGATCGTTGGGCCGCCCACTTCATCGACCGCCTGCGGAATGATGTCCACCAGGGGGCGGCCCGGTGACAACTGCTGATGGCGGTGGATGTTCTCGACGACGACGATGGCATCGTCGACCAGGATGCCGATTGAGAAGATCAGCGCGAAGAGGGACACCCGGTTCAGGGTGAAACCCCAGGCCCACGAGGCGAACAGGGTGACTGTGAGCGTCAGCACCACGGCGACCCCCACGATGGCGGCTTCACGCCGACCCAGGGCCAGGAACACCAGGGCCACCACCGAGGCCGTGGCGAACAGCAGCTTGCGGATCAGGGTGAGCGCCTTGTCGTTGGCGGTCTCGCCGTGGTTTCGGCTGATCTGTACCGCGATGTCCGCCGGGATCACCGTGTTCTGTAGCGACTTCATCCGCTCGACCAGGTCGTTCGCCACGTCAATCGCATTCGCCCCCGGCTGCTTGGTGACCGTGAGCGTCACGGCCGGACGCTCGACGAGTTCTGCTGCATTGGTGCCGCGACGCAGTTCGCTGTGCCACACATAGCGGCTTGCCGGCGGCGCGCCTTCGCGTACCGACGCCACCTCGCGCAGGTACACGGGGCGCCCATGTCGCACGGACAGCACTAGGTCGGCCAGATCGTCTGCATGGCGCAAGAAGGCACCCGTCTCCACCAAGAGGCGGCGGTTGCCGGACACGAGTTCGCCCACGGGCAAGCCCATGTTGGCAGCGTGCAGGGCATCGCGCAGCTCGGTCAGGGTCAAGCCAGTCGCGTCCAGGCGGGCCGGATCGACCTCAACCAGTACCGAGCGGCCTGGGCCTCCGAGGGTGCGCACCTCACGCGTACCGGGCACGCGCTTGAGGTCCGATTCGATGGCCTGGGCCACGCGCTCCAGGTCGATCGGGCCCGTGTCCGCTGAATGACCATGCAAGGTCAGCGACACCACAGGCACGTCGTCGACGCCTTTAGGCTTGATAAGCGGTTGCATCACGCCCAGGCCTTGTGGTAGCCAATCGAGGTTGGCACCCACGGTGTCGTACAGGCGCACCAGTGCTGTCTGGCGAGGCACTCCCACCTTGAACTGAACGGTGATGACTGCTAGGCCCTGGTGGGCTGCACTCATCACGTGCTCGACTTCGCTCATCTGCGACAGCACCTGCTGCGCTGGACTGACCACCATGCTGGCCACGTCCTCGACGCTCGCCCCCGGAAACGGCACGATCACGTTGGCCATCGTCACGTCGATCTGGGGTTCCTCTTCGCGCGGGGTGACCATGACGGCAAACAGGCCCAGCAGCAGGCCCACCAAGGCGAGCAAAGGCGTCAGGCGCGAGGCCTGGAAGAAGCTAGCCAGACGACCGGAGGCGCCCAGTGGCTGGTTCGGAACAGTGGATCCCGTCATGGCTCAGCGCACCGAATTGGTCAAGCGTGCAGCCGCCTGAGGTTCGAGCACCAGGCGTTCGCCCGCGTCCAGCCCGGACAGCACCTCCACCCGCCCGGCGTCTTCACGGCCCAGGCGCACCAAGCGCAGCACGGGTTGTTGCTTGTCCTGAAGCACATACACAGCAGTCAGGCCGGCCCGCCTCACCAGGGCCGACACGGGGATCGTCACGCTGGCTGCGGCTGTCGCCGACCTCGCTGCAGGCAGCATTAACTGGGCGTACTGCCCGGGCACGGCCACTGCACCAACGGGCAACTCGGCGCGTACCTCGCGGGTGAGCGACTGTGCATCGACAGTGGGAAGCATTTGCACCCGTACAGGCTCGAGTCGGCCGCCCCCCCGCTGCAGCAGCACACCGACGCCCGCAGTGCCGCTGCTCAGGGCGCTGACCGGCACGTGGGCACTGACGCGCAGGCCTTCGGGTGCAAACAGGGTGATCAGCGGTTTGCCTGGCATGGCCAGATCTCCCAGTTCGGTGTGCACCTGCGCCACCACCCCATTGAAGGGCGCTGTCAGCACATGCAGACCCGCCTGGGTGCGCGAGGCGCTGGCCTGGGCGATCAGCGCATTCACTTGCGCCTGGGTGGCCTTGAACTGGCTTTCGGCCTGCTCCAGAGCGGCTTGGCTGATATAGCTTTTCTGGGCCAACTGCCGCTTGCGGGCTAGCTCTTGCGTGGCCACATCCAGCGAAGCACGGGCCGCTTCCACTTGAGCCGTCGACGCGGCTGCGCCCTGCTCGGCGCTGCGGGCGTCTAGGCGGATCAGTACTTGCCCGGCACGCACTGTGTCGCCAGCACGCACGGCCAAGGCCAGCACCTGACCTGGCACCTGTGCCGCAAGCGCTGCTTGGCGAATGGCCTCGACCCGCCCGTCGAAAAGCAGCTCGCCTGCGCCCACTGCGGCTTGCACCGTCGTCGTGGCCAGCGACGGTGCAGCACCCGCTGGGGTGGTCTGCCCGCTAGCGAGCATGCTCCAGGCGGCCGTCACGCCGACCAAGGGGGTAATCCAAAAGCTTACTTTCATAATCTTGTAATTGCACACAGACGCAATAAAGCAATGATACATGATCTGTATACTTGCGCAAGTACTCAATTAATGGAGCGTGCATGAACGCCATTGCCTTGCCCGACGTCGGTGTGCCCAGCACCATGGACCACCTGCCCGATGCGGCTTTTGACCGTGTAGCCGAGTACTTTCGCTCCCTGGCTGAGCCCATGCGCTTGCAGGTTCTCAGCACCTTGCGCCAGGGCGAGCGCAGCGTGGGCGAACTGGCTGACCTTTTGACCACTAGCGTGCCCAACATGTCGCGGCATCTCAACCATCTGTGCAAGGCAGGCTTCATCGAGCGCGAGAGCCGTGGCACCAGCGTGTACTACCGCATCAGCGACCCAACGGTGTTCGAGTTGTGCGAAGTGGTGTGCTCAGGCATTGCCGACCGTATCCGCCGCGAACAGCAGCGCTGGTCTGGCACCTGAGCGGTACGGGCTGGGTTCAGCTGGGCTTCAGCGTCGAGCGGGCTGCCAGCTCTGGTGCGCCGCCACTGCCAAGGCGGTATCGGATTGGGCCGGCTGAAGAGGCCCAGCTGGCGGGCGCGGGCTTGTGCTTGGGCCCGCGCGTCGGCCTCACGCAGTGCGGCCGGCAGTTCGGCTTGAAAGCGCTGGTCTTGCCAGGCCATACCGCGCAGCAGTTGCTCACGGCTCAAGTCGAGCCCAGGTGGGCTGGTGAGTTGGGCGCGGCACACCCAGCGTTGGTAGCGGTCTTGTTTGTGGCAGGCCAGGCGCACCTCCCGCTTCAGCGCCAGGGCGCGCAGTGAATCGCGGGCGGCCGCGCCAAAGGGCTGCTCGAGTTCCGGCGCGTCCAGCCCCGCCAGCCGCACCCGCTGGATGCCCGCCTGGCCGGGCAGTTTGACGGTGAGGCTGTCGCCGTCTTGCACGCTGTTGACGGTGGCAAACACCACCCGGCCACCGGGCGGCGCTTGAACCGGGGTGGAGGGATGGGAAGGGCTGGCAGCTTGCGCCAGCACGGCAGCGACTAGCAGCCCCAGCCCGCCCCGCAGGCGAGTGAGGGCTCTAAAGGCCTTGGGTGAGATTAGAGAACTCAAAAAATGGCCTAAACAGCCGTCTAGTCCTTATTTCCCGGCCTGAATAGGTAAGTCAATATATTAAGTTTAGGTTGAAAATAAATGAGATCGTATCAATAACTATTGATGGGTGTGCAAGTTGAGGTCTGGAAAGCTGCCGTCCTTCACCGCCCGCACAAAGCGGCTGACCGCGTCCCCAATGCCGCTGGGCGCGTCGGCCATAAAGTTACGCACAAACTTGGCGGGGCGCGGGTTCAGGCCCAGCAAATCATGCAGCACCAGCACTTGCCCGGCGCACCCAGGCCCCGCGCCAATACCAATGACGGGGATGGGCAGCGCCGCCTGTACGCGGCTTGCCACGTGAGCGGGCACCAACTCCAGCACCAGCATCGCGGCCCCGGCGTCGGCCAGGGCGCGGGCATCGGCCAGCAGGCGCTCGACCGCCTCGTCGCTGCGGGCCTGCACCCGCCAGCCGCCCAGCGCGTGCACTGACTGTGGCGTCAGCCCCAAGTGGGCGCACACTGGTACGCCGCGCTCCACCAAAAAAACGGGTGGTCTCCACCGTCCAGCCGCCGCCTTCCAGCTTGACCATTTGCGCGCCAGCGGCCATCAACACCGCCGCGCTGTCAAAGGCCTGGGCGGGGCTGGCCTGGTAGCTGGCAAAGGGCAAGTCGCCCACCACCCAGGCGCTGGGCCGCGCCGCCGTCACGCAACGCGTGTGGTAGGCCATCTCGTCCAGGCTCACGCCCACAGTACCGGGCTTGCCTTGGAACACCATGCCGAGCGAGTCGCCCACCAGCAAGCAGTCCACACCTGCCTCGTCCAGCACACGGGCAAACGTAGCGTCGTAGCAGGTGAGCATGGCAATGCGCTCGCCGGCGGCATGCATCTCGCGCAGGCGGTGCAAGGTGAGGGGTTTGCGGGCACCAACGGGGGCGGCGGACGGGGCGGGCGTGGCAGGGGAGGTGGGGGTTGGGCTGTTCATGGGCCGCGAAGTATGGCGCAGCCTTGCCCGTGCGGAACCCGCCATGAAAAACGCCCCAAGCCAGCAGGGCTTTGGGGCGTTTAGGGTGGGGTGTTTGGTGGTGGTACCGGGACTTGAACCTGGGACATCAGCATTATGAATGCTGCGCTCTAACCAACTGAGCTATACCACCGAAGGGGGCAGAGTATAACGATTTGACTGTTTTTCGGCGCTGGCCTCAGTGGCCTGAGGGTGGCCCGAGGGGTCTTTCCGGCCCTACTGGTGCTTGAAGTTGGCCTTGCGCTTTTCCACAAAGGCGGCCATGCCTTCTTTTTGGTCGTCGGTGGCAAACAGGCTGTGAAACAGCCGCCGCTCAAAGTGCACGCCCTCGCGCAGCGTCATCTCGTAAGCGGCGTTCACGCTCTCCTTGGCCATCATCACGCTGGGCAGGCTCATCTCGCTGATCACGGCGCCCGCGCCAATGGCTTCGTCCAGCAACTTGTCGGCAGGCACCACGCGGCTGACCAGCCCGGCGCGCTCGGCCTCGGCCGCGTCCATCATGCGCCCGGTGAGCGCCAGGTCCATGGCCTTGGCCTTGCCCACGGCGCGCGGCAGGCGCTGGGTGCCGCCCGCGCCGGGGATGATGCCCAGCTTGATCTCGGGCTGGCCAAACTTGGCGGTGTCAGCCGCGATGATGAAGTCGCACATCATGGCCAGTTCACAGCCGCCGCCCAGGGCATAGCCCGCCACAGCGGCAATCACCGGCTTGCGCACCCCGAGGATCTGCTCCCAGTTGCGGCTGATGTAGTCGGCCTTGTAGACGTCCATGTAGCTCCAGCGGCTCATGGCGCCAATGTCGGCCCCGGCGGCAAAGGCTTTTTCGCTGCCCGTCACCACGATGCAGCCAATGGCCGGGTCTTTGTCAAACGCCACCATGGCCGCGCCCAGCTCGTCCATCAGCGCGTCGTTCAGCGCGTTCAGGGCCTTGGGCCGGTTCAGGGTGATCAGCGCGACCTTGCCGCGCACGTCGGTGAGGATGTTCTCGTAAGCCATGGGCACAGTCCGTCGGTGGATGAAACCGCCGCACTATAGGCCGACCCTGGCCGATGGGGGCGGTTCAGGCGGCCTCGGCCACGATGCGGCGGCGCAGCTCCGAAAACCGCTGCTCGGGCCGTGCGCCGAATGCCGGGTCGGGGCCGGACGGTGCGGCGTTCTTGGCGGCCTGCCAGTCAGCAGCGCTCAGCACCTGGTCGGCCAGGGGCATGATGTCCTCCTCCTCCAGCTTGATGTGATTGCCGTAATACACCAGGTAGGTGGCAGCGGCCACCTCAATTTCGGCGCGTGACACCACCGCATCCCCGGCTGCCTCTTCCAGCAGGCGGCGCAGGGTCTCGCCCGCATTGGCAATGACGCGGTGTTCCTGGCGCAGCCGCGCCACCAACAGGGCGCGGTCGGGCGCCAGTTGCGCCACCCGGGCAAACACCGCGTCTTCGCGGGGGTGGTGCACCGCATCCGAGTAGTCGCGCAGGTAGTGGATGACGTCCAGCATCAGCGCGTAGTTAGGCGTTTGCCCGGTGGCAAACAGGTCCATCTCGCGGCGCAGCATGTCCAGCAGGCGGCTGAAGTACTGGTGCTCGTCGTGCCAGGCTCTGACGGGCTGGCTTGCAAGGGTGGGCATGGGGCGTCCTTTCAGGGCTGGCTTGAACAGGGGCAGGGGATGCGCCCATTGCAAAGCGTGCGCTCGCCGGGGGGCTTGACCTGGGTCAAACCCAGGCGCCCAGTTGACAGCGGGCTGACGGCTCGCCTTGCAGGGCCACAGACCTCAGGGAAGGTCATGCCCGACCAAGCGGTCGGTTATGTTGCAATCAGCGCCACACGCCACGCAGAAAGAAGCCCCATGTCTGATGCCCCCACCGTTGTTGCGGCCGAGCAAGCCCTGGTGCTGAGCCAGAGGGACGCCGCCGTGGTCACCCTCACCCTCAACCGCCCGGCGGCGCTCAACAGCTTCACCCGGGCCATGCACGCCGAGCTGCGCGCAGCCTTGCAGCGGGTGCAGGACGACGCCGCCATCCGCGCGGTGGTCATCACCGGCGCAGGGCGCGGCTTTTGTGCCGGGCTGGACTTGAGCGAGCTGGATTTCTCGCCCGGCCCCACCGCGGCCGACGAGATGAAGAAACGCGATCCTGGCCCCGTCATCACCGAGTGGTTCAACCCCATGGTGCGGCAGATTCAGGGCCTGCGGGTGCCGGTGGTGATGGCCGTCAACGGCGTGGCCGCTGGTGCCGGGGCCAGCCTGGCCATGGCAGGCGATGTGGCCTTTGCCGCCAAGGGCGCAAGCTTCGTGCAGGCTTTCAGCAAGATTGGCCTGGTGCCCGATTCGGGCGCGACCTGGCTGCTGCCGCAGCGTGTGGGCATGGCCCGCGCCTTGGCGCTGGCCATGACGGGCGACAAACTCCCTGCCGAGCAAGCCCACGCCTGGGGCCTGGTGTGGGGCTTGAGCGAAACGCCCGAGGCTTGCCTGGCCGATGCGCAAGCCTTTGCCGCCAAGCTGGCCGCCATGCCCACCAAAGCCCTGGTCGCGACGCGCCGACTCATGCGCGAGGGCACCCAGCGCACTTTGCATGAACAACTCGACGTGGAGCGCGATGTGCAGAGTGCCCTGGGCAAGAGCCACGACTACGCCGAGGGCGTGACCGCGTTTCTGGAAAAACGCACGCCGCAGTTCAAGGGTGAGTGAGCATGGCCGACACGAGCACAACGCCGTCTGCTGCCGAACTCGCCCAGCAACTGGCCAAGCAGGTGGGCGAGGCCATGTTCGCCGCCGACCGCGCCAGCCGCGAGACCATGGGCATGGAGCTGCTGGCCTGTGAGCCGGGTCGCGCTGTGATGCGCATGGTGGTGACCGACGCGCACCTGAACGGCCACCGCATTTGCCACGGTGGCTTCATCTTCACGCTGGCGGATTCCACCTTCGCGTTTGCCTGCAACAGCTACAACAAGAACGCGGTGGCGGCGGGCGCGAGCATTGAGTTCTTGCGCCCCGGCCAGCCGGGTGATGTGCTCACCTGCGAGGGTGTGGAGCGCACGCTCTCGGGCCGCCACGGTGTGTATGACATGACGGTCACCAACCAGTGCGGCGAGGTGGTGGCCCTGTTCCGCGGCAAGAGTGCACAGATTGCCGGTACCGTTATTCCCGACGGCACCTGAGCCCAGCCTCGCAACGGTTTTTGAGTTCACGACTAAGAGTTCTCCATGAGTTCCAACAGCACCAGCAAAGCCACCCCGTTTTCCACCACATCGTTTCCGCTGGAGCCGATCGAGAAGGCCAGCATCGACGAACTGCGTGCCTTGCAACTCAAGCGGCTGCAGGCCACGCTGGCCCATGTCTATGCCAACTCGCCGGTCTATCGCGCCAAGTTCGACGCCGCGGGCGTGCACCCAAGCGACTGCCAGTCGCTGGACGACCTGTGCAAGTTCCCCTTCACCACCAAGGCCGACCTGCGCGACAGCTACCCGTTTGGCATGTTCGCGGTGCCGCGCCAGCAATGTGTGCGCATCCATGCCAGCAGTGGCACCACCGGCAAGCCGACGGTGGTGGGCTATACCCAGAACGACATCGACACCTGGGCACACCTGGTGGCCCGCAGCATCCGCGCCAGTGGTGCCCGGCCTGGTGATCTGGTGCATGTGAGCTATGGCTATGGCCTGTTCACTGGCGGGCTGGGCGCCCATTACGGGGCCGAGCGCCTGGGCCTGACCGTGGTGCCCTTTGGCGGTGGACAGACCGAGCGGCAGGTGCAACTGATCACCGACTTCAAGCCTGACATCATCATGGTCACGCCCAGCTACATGCTGGCGATTGCCGATGAGTTCGAAAAGCAGGGCATCGCCCCGCGCACCAGCAGCCTGCGCATTGGCATCTTCGGGGCCGAGCCGTGGACGAACGACATGCGCGCGGCGATCGAGGCCCGCATGGGCATCGACGCGGTGGACATCTATGGCCTGAGCGAGGTGATGGGCCCCGGCGTGGCCAACGAGTGTGTGGAAACCAAGGACGGCCCGACGATCTGGGAGGATCATTTCTTCCCCGAGATCATCCACCCCGACACGGGTGAACCCCTGCCCGACGGCGAAATGGGCGAGCTGGTGTTCACCAGCCTCACGAAGGAAGCGCTGCCGATCATCCGCTACCGCACGCGTGACCTCACGCGCCTGCTGCCCGGCACCGCCCGCACCATGCGCCGCATGGAGAAGATCACCGGCCGCAGCGACGACATGATGATC
>CAZRRW010000063.1:2716-12147 GCA_964602505.1 uncultured Burkholderiaceae bacterium | reverse complement strand
CCGCGGCCATGCGGCCCGCGCGGAACATAGAGCGCGGCGCGCTGGTGCGGGTTTTCGCCATAGCGCAGTTCCTCGGCCCGCTTGCCGATCACGGCCAGCGTTTCGGGGAAGGTTTCACCCTGGTCGGCAAAGGCGAACCACTGGCTGATCATGCTGTCATAGGCGGCGGTAGCGGCATAGGCGCGCGCGGCCATCAGGCGGCGGAAGTCATAGGTCGTTGCGCCACCGGTGGCTTCCAGTTCGGCCAGCAGTGCTGGATAGTCGGCCGGATCGGTGACGATGGTGACATAGGCGTGATTCTTGGCCGCCGAGCGGACCATCGACGGGCCGCCGATGTCGATATTCTCGATGATCTCGTCGCGGTCCGCGCCCTTGGCTACGGTCGCCTCGAAGGGATAGAGGTTGACCACCACCAGGTCGATCGCGCCGATCTGATGGTCGGCCATGGCCTTGGCATGTTCCGGGTTGTCGCGCCGGGCCAGCAGGCCGCCGTGCACCTTGGGGTGCAGGGTCTTGACCCGCCCGTCCAGCATTTCCGGAAAGCCGGTCAGCTCAGCCACCTCACGCACCGGCAGACCCGCCTGAGCCAGCAGCCGATGGGTGCCTCCGGTGGATACTAGCTCCCAGCCAAGAGCTGCCAGGCCCCGGGCAAACTCTTCAATGCCTGTCTTGTCAGAGACCGAAATCAGTGCGCGCATGGTGTCCCCCGGCGGCGCTCATTTGATGAGCTTGTGTTCAATCAGCTTCTTGCGCAGCGTGTTGCGGTTCAGCCCAAGCCAGCCAGCCGCGCGGCTCTGGTTCTGCTCGGCGTGCTTCATCACGGTCTCCAGCAGGGGCTTCTCCATGACCTTGGTCATCATGTCGTACATGGCGTGAGGTTCGACCCCGCGCAGGTCGCGAAAGTAGGTCTCCAGACTCTCGCGGATGCAGTCTTCGATTTGCTTTTTGCTCATGCTGCCAGAGGAATGCTGCGGTCCATCAGGTCGTCGAAATAGGCGGCTACCGCCCGGTGCTGTGCGAGTGGATCATCCAACTGGTTCATGCGGGCACGAAAGGCCGCGCCGCCGGGCAGGGACTGCACATACCAGCCAATGTGTTTACGGGCGCTGCGCACGCCGATGTAATCGCCGTACAGGGCATGGTGCTCCGACAGGTGGGCCAGGAGCCAGCCGCGGATGTCTGCAAGCCCGGGCGGCGGCAGCGTTTGGCCTGTGGCGAGGTGGTGGGTCACTTCTCGGAACAGCCAGGGACGGCCCTGGGCCGCACGGCCGATCATCACTGCGTCGGCCCCGGTGCGGCGCAGCACCTGCGCTGCCTTTTCGGGTGAAGTGATGTCGCCGTTGGCCACCAGCGGAATGTCCAGGTGCGTCTTGACCTCGGCGATGGTGTCGTACTCGGCCTCTCCGCCATAGCCCTGCTCCCGAGTGCGGCCGTGGATGGTGAGCATGGCAATGCCAGCGCTCTGTGCGCTGCGAGCCAGGGCCACTGCATTGCGCTCCTCGTGGCAGGTACCCGTGCGCATCTTGAGGGTGACTGGAACGCCGAGTGGCGCGCAGGCGCTGACCACCGCATCCACAATGCGCATGGCCAGCACCTCGTTGCCCATCAGGGCCGAGCCTGCCCAGACCTTGCACACTTTCTTGGCAGGGCAGCCCATGTTGATGTCGATGATCTGCGCGCCGCGGTCCACGTTGTAGCGGGCGGCGTCAGCCATCTCGGCCGGATCAGTGCCTGCGATCTGCACAGCGATGGGGGCCCCCTCGCCGGTGTGGTCTGCCCGGCGAGAAGTCTTGAGCGAATCCCACAGCTCGCGCTTGGACGTGACCATCTCGCTGACGGCATAGGCTGCACCGAGTTGCTTTGCAAGTTTGCGATAAGGCCGGTCGGTCACACCCGCCATGGGCGCCGCGAACACGTTGTGCGCCAGGGGCACATCGCCCACCTGCACGGGGCGCAGCAGGCTTTGCCAAGGCAAAGATGGCACGGGCATCATGGAAATTGGGGGCTGGGGGATTGCTTAAAAAAGAGGCGGCAGTATAGACAGGGGCCCGCCGGGGACAGCCCCTGCGGCGTCTGGCTTCGCCGGCACTGGTTCAGAGCCTGCTGCTGTGCTGCAATGCCAGCCGTGAGCACAAGATATGACCGCATGGTTTGAAGCTTGGTTGGGCACAGTCCTGGCGTGGCTTGCGCTGCCGCAGCACGGGCTGTCGACCGTGTTCGTGGTCAGCTTCGTGTCGGCGACCTTGCTGCCCATGGGCAGTGAGCCTGCAGTTTTCGGTCTGGTGAAACTCAATCCGGCCCTGTTTTGGCCGGCCATCTTGGTGGCCACGGCCGGCAATACGCTGGGAGGGGCGGTGGACTGGTGGATGGGCTACGGCGCCCACGCTGCGGTGGACAAGGTTCGAGACTCACCCACCCATGTTCGGGCGCTGGACTGGCTGCAACGCCTGGGCCCCAAGGCTTGTCTGTTGAGCTGGTTGCCAGCCGTGGGTGACCCACTGTGCGCCGTGGCAGGCTGGTTGAAGCTGCCGTTCTGGCCCTGCCTGCTTTACATGGCAATTGGCAAGTTTGCCCGCTACCTCACCATGACGGCACTTCTGCTTTGGGTTTTTCCGGGTGGGTTTGACTGGCAGACTTGGCTGGACTGACCTTCGCTGAAGGGCTATCGGCACGACGTACCGCTTCCGTGGCCCTTGGCCGTTGCTCTCAAGCGGGGCTGAAAAGATCGACCCTGTCGGTGATGATGAAGTCGACGCCAGCCGCTTTCAACCGCTCAGCCTCGCACTCGTCGTTGACGGTGTAGGTGCCTGCTTTCATGCCCTTGGCGTGGATCTGTGCGATCACGCCAGCGTCCAGCAGCGGGTTGTGGGCGATCACGGCGGCGCACTGCAGCCGCGTGGCGGTCTCGAGCCAGCCGGGCGTCAAGGCTTTCAGCAGCAGCCCGCGCGGGAGTGCGGGCTGCGTCGCCAGTGCGGCCTCAAGGGCGGGCACCTCAAAGCTGCTGAGCAGGGGCGAAATGCTGTGGCCCGCCCAGGCGGATGCCGCGAAGTTGGCCACGGACGCACCCGTCGCGGCCTCTGTACCGGGGGTGGGCTTGATCTCGATGTTGAGTGCAAAGCCATTGCGCTGGCAGTAGCTGGCAATGGCCGTCAGGGCGGGAATGGGTTCACCAGCAAAGGCTCGGCTGTGCCACCGGCCGGCGTCGAGCAGAGACAGCGTGGCCCAAGGCTGCTCACCCGCGATACCGCAACCGCTCGTGGTGCGCTCCAGTGTGGCGTCGTGAAGAAGGAACAGTACCCCATCAGTGCTCAGCTTCGCGTCGCACTCGAACATGCGGTAGCCCTGGGCTGCGCCAAGCCGGAACGCCGCCAGCGTGTTCTCCGGGGCTAGCCGACCCGCGCCCCTATGGGCCACCCAGAACGGGTAAGGCCAGGCGGTCGGGGCAGAGCTCATGCCCGCTTGCCAGTCGCAGAATCAAACCAGTGCAGGCGGTCTGCACGCGGCATCAGGTGCACAGTAGCGCCCAGATCGGGTACTGGTGCGGATTCGTCGGCACGCACGATCACGGCCTCACTGCCGAGTCGGGTGTAAAGCAGGCGCTCGGCGCCCAGCAACTCCACGCCGTCAAGAGTGACCGTCCAGCAGCCGTCACACGGGGCAGGAAGTACGTCGAGGTGCTCGGGCCGCACGCCCAGCAGGAGGCCACTGCGTGCCATCGGGGACTGCTGCAGCAGGTTCATCGGCGGCGAGCCGATGAACCCCGCCACAAAGGTGCTGGCCGGGCGGGCATACACCTCGGCTGGCGTACCCATCTGCTCGATGTGCCCGGCGTTCATGACGATCATGCGCTGTGCCAGCGTCATCGCCTCTACCTGGTCGTGGGTAACGAACAAAGACGTCACGCCAAGGTCTCGATGCAGCTTCTGGATCTCAAGCCGCGTCTGGGCGCGCAGCTTGGCGTCCAGGTTGGACAGGGGCTCGTCAAACAGGAAGGCCTTGGGTTGGCGCACGATGGCCCTTCCCATGGCCACCCGCTGGCGCTGTCCGCCCGAGAGCTCCTTCGGCTTGCGGGCAAGCAGGTGGCTCAATTCGAGCGTCTGTGCAGCCTTTTCCACCCGAGCCTTGATCTGCTCCGGAGGCACCTTGGCGATCTTCAAGCCGTAGGCCATGTTGTCGAACACGCTCATGTGCGGGTAGAGCGCGTAGTTCTGGAACACCATGGCGATGTCGCGCTGGGCTGGATCAATGCGGTTGACCACCTGGCCGCCAATCGCGATCTCGCCATCACTGATGGCTTCCAGGCCCGCCACCATGCGCAGCAGAGTGCTCTTGCCGCAGCCCGACGGCCCGACGATGACGATGAACTCGCCGTCCGCAATCTCGGCATCAAGCCCGTGGATGACCTGATTGGCCTTGGGACCGCTGCCGTAGCGCTTGACGACTTTGCGCAGAGAAATGCTCGCCATGGGGTTCTCGCTTTGCTTGCTTCTACTTCTCGGTTTCCACCAGGCCCTTGACGAACCACTTCTGCATCAGCACGACCACCAGCACAGGCGGCAGCATGGCCAGCATGGTGGTAGCCATCACCAGATGCCACTCGGTCTGTGCGTCACCGGTGCCGATCATCTTCTTGATGCCCAGGACGATCGTGTCCATGCTCTGGTCGGTCGTGATCAGCAGCGGCCACAGGTACTGGTTCCAACCATAGATGAACAGGATCACGAAAAGCGCCGCGATGTTGGTCTTGGACAGCGGCAGCACCACGTCCCAGAAGAAGCGCAGCGGGCCGGCACCGTCGATCTTTGCGGCCTCGACATACTCGTCCGGAATGGTCATGAAAAACTGTCGGAAGAGCAAGGTGGCCGTGGCTGAGGCGATGAGAGGCACTGTCAGCCCGGCGAAGCTGTTGATCATGCCCAGGTCGGTGACCACCGCGTAGGTTGGGATGATGCGCACCTCAACAGGGAGCATGAGCGTGATGAAGATGACCCAGAAAGCCAGCATGCGGCCAGGAAAGCGGAAGAACACCACCGCGTACGCGCTGATGATGCTGATGGCAATCTTGCCGAAGGTGATCACCAAAGCCATGACCAGGCTGTTCCACATCATGTTGCTCACCGGCGGCGACATGCGGAAGGTGCTGCCCTTGAGGAGGGCGGTCTGGTAGTTGGACAGAGCGTCAGCCCCAGGCAAGATGGGCATCGGGGCCTGTGCGATGTCCTGCGGCTGCAGGGTCGAGGCCACGAAGGTCAGGTAGAGCGGGAAAGCAATGACGGCAATGCCAATCCACAGCACGGCGTGTGGCAGCCAGGCCCAAGGGTCGTCTCGGTCGAAGTCGTTCATGAGGTCGTCCTGCCAGCCTGATCAGTAGTGGACCTTCTTCTCGACAAAGCGAAACTGCACGAAGGTCAGGGCAACGACGATCAGCATCAGCACCACGCTCTGCGCACTGGAGGAGCCCAGGTTCAGCGCGATGACACCGTCCTGATAGACCTTGAACACCAGAATCTCCGTGGCCTTTGCCGGGCCACCGCCGGTGACGGCGTGCACCACCGAGAAGGTGTCGAAGAATGCGTAAACCATGTTGACCACCAGCAGGAAGAAGGTGGTGGGCGACAGCAGGGGCAGCACGATGGTCCAGAAGCGGCGTGATTCACTGGCTCCGTCGATGGAGGCAGCTTCCAGAAGGGACTTTGGAATCGACTGGAGCCCGGCCAGGAAAAAGAGGAAGTTGTAGGCAATCTGCTTCCAGGCCGCGGCTACGATGACCAGTGTCATGGCCTGCCCGCCATTGAGGGCAGGGTTCCAGTCCACGCCCATCTGCTTCAGCGCCCAGGCCAGTACACCCACCGCGGGATTGAACATGAAGAGCCAGAGCACCCCAGCCACAGCCGGGGCGATGGCATAGGGGATCACCAGAGAGGTCTTGTAGAAGCTGCCCCAGCGGGCCACTCGATCCGCCATGACGGCGAGCAGTAGCGCGGGCAGCATCGCAAGCGCAGTGACCGCGACGGAGAACCAGGCTGTACGCCACATGGCGGCCAGGTAATCCGGGTCTTCAAACAACTCCTTGAAGTTTGCCAACCCGACAAAGGTCACCGACGTGCCAAAAGCGTCCTGCTGCAGCACCGACATCCAAGCTGCCTGTCCGGCAGGCCAGATGAAGAACACCAGCGTGATGACCAGCTGGGGCAGCAGAAGCCAGTAGGGCAGCAGCTTGTGCGGGAAGATGACTTTTCGGTTCAAAACCAGCTTTCCGGAAGGTTGGCAAAACGAGAAACGGCAGAGACCGCGTCGCCGTCTCTGCCGTTGATTGTGGCTTCAGGCGGGCGAGAGCCCGCACAGGCGCTCAGCTGCGGTTCTGGGCGTCAAAGGCGCGCAGCAAGGCAGTCCCGCGACGCTGCGTGTTGTGTAGTGCGTCGGCAGCGCTTTGGCGGCCCTGCAAGGCTTTCTCGACTTCTTCGTGATAGACGTCGCGAATTTCAACCCAGCGGCCATAGCGGTAACCACCGGTGTGGGCGCCCTGAACTCCGTTGATGAGCTGGACGATTGGCACATCACGCCCGGGGTTCTTGGTGAAAAAGCCTTCGTCGGTCATGGCCTTGAAGGCGGCATTGGTCGCCGGAAGGAAACCGGTTTGCTTGGCCCAGTCCACCATCACCGGGGTGGAGCGCAGGTAGTTCAGGAACAAGGCCACGCCACGGTACTCGTTGGTGGAGCGGTTGGGCGCGTTGAACACCCAGAGGGACGCGCCGCCAATGGTGCTGGCGTAGGGCTTGCCGTTCTTGGCCAGATCGGGCCAGTAAGGCAGCTGACCCACGCCGAACTGGAACTTGGCGTCCCGGGCAATTGCTCCCAGGCCACCTGAGCTCTGCAACAGCATGGCGCACTCGCCGCTGATGAACTTGGCGGCAGCGTCGTTGCTGCGGCCCCCGTAGTCAAAGCTCTTGTCCTTTTGCATGTCCACCAGGGTCTGCACCATGCGCTGGTTGGCCTTGGTGTTCAGATCCAGCGACGCTCCGCCACCCGCCTTGCCGTTGTCCTTGTCCGACATGGCGATGTTGTGGCGGGCGCTGTGCTGCTCCAGCATGATCCAGGCCAGCCAAGTCGTTGTGAAGCCGCAGGCGGCCGCGTTCTTTTCGCGGATTGTCTTGGCTGCCTTGATGAGGTCGGGCCAAGTGGCAGGAGGCTTGTCGGCGTCAAGCCCGGCGCGCCGGAACGCATCCTTGTTGTAGAACATCACTGCTGTTGACACGTTGAACGGCATGGACAGCATCTCGCCGCTTGGCAGGCTGTAGTAGCCACGAGCTGGCGGAATGAAGTCAGCCGGGTTGAACTGCAGGTTGGCACGCTTGAACACCTCGCTCACCGGCACGATCGCGCCCTTGGCAGCGGTCATGTCGCCCGAACCCGCGTCAAACATCTGCATGATGTGGGGCGGGTTGCCGGCGCGGTAAGCTGCCACGGCAGCGGCGCGCTGCTCGGGGTACTGGCCCTTGAACGACATCACCACCCGGTACTCGTTCTGGGAGGCATTGAAGTCGTTTGCGTACTTGGTCAGCAGTTCGCCGCCGAGGCCAGTCAGGCCCATCCACATCTGGATTTCGGTGCGTTGCTGGGCCAGTGCGGCGCCGCCAGAGGTGGCCAGCACCGCCGCAGCCGACAGGCTAAGCAGCCAATTGCGTTTGTTCATGGATTCGTCCTTCAGGTTGAGAAAGGTCGGGATGGCATAAGTGCTCGTTGACAGGATGCCACCAACAGGCCGGAGTCCGGAGCGGGGCTTTCCCGATGCCTGCCATTGTTGGCAGCTCGTGTGACGCATTTGTTACCGGCTTCAAGACCCCTGATCGACTGGGGCTTACAGCGGAGAGTCTTGTTTGTGCAGCGCGGTAACATTCACTTTTAACGAGGATGTCCGCCTCAGTTGGTTGGCACCAAGCTCGCCGATCACATGAACGCCCCCCTTCCCGCGAATGCGCTGCACGGGTTGACCGCTGCGGCATTGCCAGGAAACCTGGAGCAGGCCGCTGCGGACGCTCCGCGGTTGCGAGAGATTCCCTACAACTACACCTCGTTCTCGGACCGAGAAATCGTCATTCGCCTGCTGGGTGCTAAAGGCTGGGCGCTGCTCGAGCAGCTGCGTGGCGAACGAGGCACCGGACGATCGGCCCGCATGCTGTACGAGGTCCTGGGGGACATCTGGGTTGTTGACCGGAACCCGTATTTGCAGGACGACCTGCTCGACAACCCCAAACGGCGTCGCCAGCTGATCGAGGCGCTGAACCATCGCCTGGCTGAGGTGCAGAAACGCCGTCAGCCCAAGGCAGATGCCCAGCGTGACAGCCTGGTGGGCGAACTGCTTGGCCTCGCACAGCAGGCGGTAAACCGCTTTGAGCAGCGCTTCGCCCAGGTGCACGACCTGCGCCGGCGGGCCGCCAAGGTGTTGGGGCGATACACCGCGAGGGACTGCATCAAGTTCGACGGCCTGTCACGGGTGAGCCACGTGACCGACGCCACCGACTGGCGTGTGGAGTACCCGTTCGTCGTGCTGTGCCCCGACAGTGAGGCGGAAGTGGCCGGTCTGGTCAAGGGGTGCATTGAGCTGGGGCTCACCATCATCCCGCGAGGCGGTGGCACGGGCTACACCGGAGGTGCCGTCCCGCTGGATTGGAGAAGTGCGGTCATCAACACCGAGAAGCTTGAGGCTCTGAGCGGACTTGAGATGGTGCAGTTGCCTGGAGTGGGTCAGCCCGTTCCAACTGTCTGGAGTGAAGCTGGCGTCGTGACCCAGCGGGTGGCAGATGTCGCGGATGCCGCAGGTTTTGTTTTTGCGGTAGACCCCACGTCGGCTGAAGCCAGCTGCGTGGGGGGCAACGTGGCCATGAACGCGGGCGGCAAGAAGGCGGTCCTTTGGGGAACCGCTCTGGACAACCTGGCGTCCTGGCGAATGGTGACGCCCAGCGCCGAGTGGCTGGAGGTGGTGCGCATGGACCACAACCTCGGCAAGATCCACGATGCGCCCGAGGCCACGTTTGAGTTGCGCTACTTCAAGCCTGTGGCCAAGGTGGACTGGTCGGCGCCCGACCGGGTCGAGACGCTGGTCATCCCAGGGCACAAGTTCCGCAAGGCGGGCTTGGGCAAGGATGTGACGGACAAGTTCCTCAGCGGTTTGCCGGGCATCCAGAAAGAGGGGTGTGATGGCCTCATCACCAGCTGCCGCTGGGTGGTACACCGGATGCCGCAGCATGTGCGCACGGTATGCCTTGAGTTCTTTGGCAACGCCCGCGACGCGGTGCCCAGCATCGTTGACATCAAGGACTTCATGTTCGATGAGGCCAAGCGTCCTGGCGGAGCGATCCTCGCTGGACTTGAGCATCTGGACGACCGCTACCTGAAGGCAGTGGGCTACGCCACCAAGAGCAAACGCGGCG
>CAZRRW010000063.1:0-2706 GCA_964602505.1 uncultured Burkholderiaceae bacterium | reverse complement strand
TACATGTTCGCCGAGCAGAAGCGCAGCGGTGTGCTGCTGGCCGGCCTGGAGCACCTGGACGACCGCTACCTGCGCGCCGTGGGTTATGCGACCAAGAGCAAGCGCGGCGGCCTGCCCAAGATGGTGCTGATTGGCGACATCGTCGGCGACGATGCCGACGCGGTAGCCCGAGCCACCAGCGAGGTCATCCGCATGGCCAACGCGCGATCTGGCGAGGGGTTTGTGGCCATCAGTGCTGACGCCCGCAAGAAGTTCTGGGCCGACCGCAAGCGCACGGCAGCGATTGCCAGACACACCAACGCGTTCAAGATCAACGAGGACGTCGTCATCCCGCTGGAGCGGATGGGCGAGTACACGAACGGCATCGAACGCATCAATGTCGAGTTGAGCCTGCGCAACAAGCTTGAGCTGCTAGACGCCATTGAGGACCGCTTGAAGCGTGGAGCGCTGCCCTTGGGGCGCGCCGAGGACGGCGAGGTGGCCATAGACCCGGAAGCACTTGCCGAGCGGGTGAGCGCGGCGTGCGAGCTGATCGATGGCACGCGCCAGCGCTGGACCCACTGGCTAGAGCATCTGGACATGGCCAGCGGCGACTCGGGTGAGACCTGGTTCGAGCAGATCCAGGATGGGCGTCTGCGCGCGTCCTGGAAGACCGAGATCCGCGGGCCACTGCAGGACATCTTTGCGGGGGCGGGCTTCAAACCCTTGATGGACGAATTGGTCGCCCTTCACCAGAGCGTGCTCAAGGGGCGTGTGTGGGTGGCCCTGCACATGCATGCAGGTGACGGGAACGTGCATACCAACATCCCGGTCAATAGCGACAACTACGCCATGCTCCAGACGGCGCATGAGGCGGTGGGCCGGATCATGGCACTGGCGCGTCGTCTTGACGGCGTGATCTCTGGCGAGCACGGCATCGGCATCACCAAGCTGGAGTACCTGAGCGACGCGGAGATCGCGGACTTTGCCCAGTACAAGGCCAGGATCGATCCCCAAGGACACTTCAACAAAGGCAAGCTGCTTCGTGGCACGGACCTGTTTGCGGACCTGACCAATGCCTACACGCCGAGCTTTGGCCTGATGGGGCATGAGTCGCTCATCATGCAGCAGTCGGACATTGGTTCGATCGCTGACTCGGTCAAGAACTGTCTGCGCTGCGGCAAGTGCAAGCCGGTCTGCGCAACCCATGTGCCGCGGGCCAACCTGCTGTACAGCCCGCGCAACAAGATTCTGGCCACGTCACTGCTGGTTGAGGCGTTCCTTTACGAGGAGCAAACCCGCCGCGGCGTCAGCATCAAGCACTGGGAGGAGTTTGAGGATGTGGCTGACCATTGCACGGTCTGCCACAAGTGCCTGAACCCCTGCCCGGTGGATATCGACTTTGGTGATGTGTCGATGAACATGCGCAACCTGCTGCGCAAGATGGGCAAGAAGTCCTTCCGCCCTGGCAATGCCGCAGCCATGTTCTTCCTCAACGCCACCAACCCGGAGACCATCAAGCTGACCCGCAGCCTGATGGTGGATGTTGGCTTCAAGGTGCAGCGTTTTGCTGCGGACATGTTCAAGGCAGTGGCCAAGAAGCAAACGGCCAGGCCTCCCGCCACGGTTGGTACAGCCCCCATCAAGGAGCAGGTGGTCCACTTCATCAACAAGAAGATGCCGGGTGGCTTGCCCAAGAAGACGGCGCGTGCGCTGCTGGACATCGAAGACGCCAACTACGTGCCCATCATCCGCAACCCCGCCACGACCACGGCGGATACCGAAGCCGTCTTCTACTTCCCGGGGTGTGGCTCCGAGCGCCTGTTCAGTCAGGTGGGCCTGGCCACGCAGGCCATGCTGTGGGAGGCGGGAGTGCAGACGGTTCTGCCACCCGGTTACCTGTGCTGTGGATATCCGCAGCGTGGCAGCGGCCAGTTTGACAAGGCCGAGAAGATCATCACCGACAACCGTGTCCTCTTCCACCGGGTGGCCAACACCCTCAACTATCTGGACATCAAGACCGTGGTGGTGAGCTGCGGCACCTGCTACGACCAGTTGCAGGGCTATCAGTTCGACAAGATTTTCCCGGGCTGCCGGATCATCGACATTCACGAGTTCCTGCTGGAGAAGGGCATCGTGCTGGGCGCGGCAGAGCAAGGCGCGTATCTTTATCACGACCCTTGCCACAGCCCAATGAAGCTGCAGGACCCGATGAAGACGGTCAAGGCGCTGGTTGGTGACACGGTGCTCAAGAGCGACCGCTGCTGCGGTGAGTCGGGCACCCTGGCGGTCACCCGGCCCGACATCTCCACCCAGGTGCGTTTTCGCAAGGAAGAGGAGCTCCGCCGCAATGAGGCCAAGCTGTCCGAGCTGGCGTTGAGCCAGGGCAGGCCCACGGTCGCCCAGGGTACGCCCACCAAGATATTGACCAGTTGCCCAAGCTGTCTGCAGGGCCTCAACCGCTACGGCAATGACCTCAACAACGGTCTTCTGGAGGCTGACTACATCGTGGTGGAGATCGCCCGCCAGAAGCTGGGCGAAAACTGGCTGCCTGACTATGTCCGGCGGGCCAATGACGGCGGGATCGAGCGCGTTCTGGTGTGATCGTATGCCGGTGCAGAAATCGCCGGGGAGCGAGAGATGCTTGTCAAATGGCCGCTGCCCCTCTTCATTCGGGCCAGCACGAAATCGCGTTACGCGGAATCGCAAACCGACTCGTGGCGGCCA
>CAZRRW010000062.1:0-12160 GCA_964602505.1 uncultured Burkholderiaceae bacterium | reverse complement strand
CTGATGTTTCGCCCTGGGTCAGCCTGGGCGTGGTGCTGACCAGCGTGGTCGTGGTGTCCGGGGTGGCCCTTCGCATGCTGAAGACGGGCTACAAGATCCGTTCCTGACTGGCCCGATCCTCTGAAAGAGACCGATGTCTGACGCCAACCAGTTTGTCCAGCAGCTCATTGCCGATGGCCTGCCCTGCGAGCATGTGCAGGTGCAAGGCGATGGCCGCCACTTCTTCGCGCTCATCGTTTCATCCGCCTTCGAGGGTCTGCGCCTCGTGCAGCGCCACAAGAAGGTGTACGACACCCTGGGCGGGCGCATGGCCACCGACGAGGTGCACGCCTTGTCCATGAAGACCTTCACGCCTTCCGAGTGGCAGGCCGCTGGCCGGCCCCTGAGCGTTTGAACCCGGGCAGACGCGCAGGAGGCTTTCAGACATGGACAAACTGCTGGTGCGTGGGGGGCGGCCCTTGCGGGGCGATATCCCGATCGCTGGAGCCAAGAACGCGGCCCTGCCCGAGCTGTGCGCCGCCCTGCTGACGGCCGAGCCAGTGATATTGCACAACGTGCCTCAGCTGCAGGACGTGGCCACGATGCTGAAGCTGGTGCGCAACATGGGCGTGGGGGCGGAGCGCGACAAGGCAGCCCCCACGACGGTGCACCTCAACGCCAGCCGCCTGAGCACGCCAGAGGCGCCCTACGACCTGGTCAAGACCATGCGGGCCTCGGTGCTGGCCCTGGGCCCGCTGCTGGCCCGCTTTGGCGAGGCCACCGTGTCCCTGCCAGGTGGGTGTGCCATTGGCTCGCGCCCGGTGGACCAGCATATCAAGGGCTTGCAGGCCATGGGCGCCGAGATCGCCGTGGAGCACGGCTACATGCTGGCCAAGCTGCCCAAGGGATTGAAGCGTCTTCGTGGCGCACGCATCACCACCGACATGGTCACGGTGACGGGCACCGAGAACCTGATGATGGCGGCCACCCTGGCCGATGGGGAGACCGTGCTGGAGAATGCCGCCCGCGAGCCTGAGATTCCCGATCTGGCCGAGATGCTGATTGCCATGGGGGCGCAGATCGAGGGCCACGGCACCAGCCGAATTCGCATCCAGGGAGTCGACCGCCTGCACGGCTGCACCCATACGGTGGTGGCCGACCGAATCGAGGCGGGCACCTACGCCTGCGCGGTGGCCGCGGCGGGGGGCGATGTACGGCTGCTGGGTGCACAGGGCGGCCACCTGGACGCGGTGCTCGACAAACTGCGCGACGCGGGTGTCGTCCTGACCGCCTTGCCAGCTGGGCCCGGCCTGCCGCAGGGCGGGCTTCGGGTGCAGTCGCCTGGCGCCGCCAGCGGTGTGCTGAAGGCCCAGTCGTTCCGCACCACCGAGTATCCGGGCTTCCCCACCGACATGCAGGCCCAGTTCATGGCGCTCAACTGCGTAGCCCAGGGCACGGCCACCGTGGTCGAGACGATCTTCGAGAATCGCTTCATGCATGTGAACGAACTGCTGCGCCTGGGCGCCCGCATCCAGATCGATGGCAAGACTGCGGTGGTGGAGGGTGGGGCGCGGCTGTCGGGTGCCAGCGTCATGGCCACCGACCTGCGGGCCTCGGCCAGCCTGGTCATCGCGGCCCTGGTGGCCGAGGGGGAAACGCTGATCGACCGCGTCTACCACCTGGACCGCGGTTACGACTGGATGGAAGCCAAACTGCGTGCAGTGGGCGCCGACATTGAAAGAGTGTCCGAATGACCCGTAGCGTCATCACCATTGCCCTGTCCAAGGGGCGCATCTTTGACGATACGCTGCCCTTGCTGGCTGCGGGTGGCATCACCGTTGTCGGGGATGCCGACAAGACCCGCGAACTGATTCTGCCCACCAGCCAGGCGGACGTGCGGGTGGTGCTGGTGCGTGCCAGCGACGTCCCCACCTACGTGCAGAACGGTGGGGCCGACCTGGGCGTGGCCGGGCTGGACACCTTGCTGGAGCACTTTGCCCAATGGGGCGACGGTGGCCTGTACATGCCGCTGGACCTGCGCATCGCCCGCTGCCGCATGAGCGTGGCCACCCGCGGTGGCTTTGACTACGCCACTGCGGTGCGTCAAGGCTCCCGCATTCGCGTGGCCACCAAGTTCACCCACACCGCCAGCGAGCACTTCGCGCGCAAGGGCGTGCACGTGGACCTGATCAAGCTGTACGGCTCCATGGAGCTGGCGCCGCTGACTGGGCTGGCGGACGCCATCGTCGACCTGGTGTCCACTGGCAGCACGCTCAAGGCCAACCACTTGGTCGAGGTGGAGAAGATCATGGATATCTCGGCGCGGCTGGTCGTGAACCCGGTGGCCTTCAAGCTCAAGCGCGACCGGTTGAGGCCCCTGCTGGACGGTCTGGAAGCGGCGGTGCAGCGATGACGCAGTTGGCCAACGCCCCCTTGGCAACGCGTCTGCTGCGCAGCGACGCGGCTGACTTCCCGGTTCAGCTGGCGGCCTTGCGCCAGTGGGATGCCGACACCGACGCGGCCATCGAGGCTGCAGTGGCCGGCATCATTGCCGACGTGCGGGCGCGGGGCGACGCGGCGGTGCTGGAGTACACCTCCCGCTTTGACAAGCTGTCGGCTGCCTCGGTCAAGGATCTGGAGCTCAAGCCGGCCGACATGAAGGCGGCCTTCGAGGCCATCACGCCCGAGCAGCGGGCGGCCCTGCAGCAGGCGGCCGAGCGGGTGCGCGCCTACCACCAAGCCCAGCTCAAGGCCAATGGCCAAAGCTGGAGCTATCGCGAACCGGACGGCACCTTGCTGGGCCAGAAGGTCACGCCGGTGGACCGCGCCGGCCTGTATGTGCCGGGTGGCAAGGCGGCCTACCCGTCCAGTGTGCTGATGAACGCCATTCCGGCCCAGGTGGCCGGCGTGGCTGAGGTCATCATGATGGTGCCCAACCCCGGCGCCCAGAACCAGCTTCTGATGGCGGCCGCCCATGTGGCCGGGGTGACCCGCGGCTACAGTATCGGGGGCGCGCAGGCCATTGCCGCGCTGGCCTATGGGACGCAAACGATCCCGGCTGTCGACAAGATCACCGGCCCTGGCAATGCCTACGTGGCCTCGGCCAAGCGGCGGGTATACGGGCAGGTCGGCATCGACTCGATTGCTGGGCCCAGCGAGATTCTGGTGATCGCCGACGGCAGCACCCCGCCTGACTGGGTGGCGGTGGACTTGTTCAGTCAGGCAGAGCACGACGAACTGGCCCAAAGCATCCTGCTGTGCCCCGATGCCGCCTACGTGCAGGCGGTGCGCGACGCCATGGACCGGCTGCTGCCCAGCATGCCGCGCCACGCCATCATCCGCGCCAGCCTCGAAGGCCGGGGGGCGCTCATCGTGACGCGCAGCATGCACGAGGCCTGCGACATCAGCAATTCGCTGGCGCCTGAGCACCTGGAGGTGTGCAGCGCCGAGCCGCACCGCTGGGAGCCGCTGCTCAAACATGCTGGCGCCATCTTCCTGGGCGGCTACACCAGCGAAAGCCTGGGCGACTACTGCGCCGGCCCCAACCATGTGCTGCCCACCAGCGGCACGGCGCGGTTCTCCAGCCCGCTGGGCGTGTATGACTTTCAGAAGCGCACCAGCCTCATCGAGGTGAGTGAGGCGGGCGCCCAGACGCTGGGGCGGGTGGCCTCGGTGCTGGCCCACGGCGAAGGTTTGCAGGCTCATGCTCGCGCCGCCGAGCTGCGTCTCAAGTGAGCCGGGTTGACCTGCGAGTTCAGTGGGGCGGCGTCCGTTTGGCCCAGAGGTTCAGATGATTCGGGCGCGTTGGCACTGTTGAATGATTTGATTTTCTGATTTTAATGATAATCGCAAATGGTTTATTAAGTAGATATTTTTGAAATTAAGCGGCATCGAGCCACCCTTCCAGCCTGCCATGTCCACGTCCAAGCCCCCCGGCCCCGCCATGTTCACGCGCTTCATCCGGCAAGACGTGCAGTCCATGCACGCCTACGCCATTCAGGACGCAGCGGGCATGGTCAAGCTGGACGCCATGGAAAACCCATTTCGCCTGCCGTCCGAGTTGCAGGCTGAGTTGGGAGCCCGCCTGGGCGCGGTGGCCATCAACCGCTACCCGACCACCTGCTTCGCCGAGGTGGTGGCCGCACTGAGCGCCCATGTCGGCCTGCCGGCCGGCTGTGCGCTGACCCTGGGCAACGGGTCGGATGAGTTGATCACGCTGCTCAGCATGGCGGTCGACACCGTGGGTGTGGCCCAGCCGGGCGAGCCGACCAGCGTGCTGGCGCCAGTGCCCGGGTTCGTGATGTACGACATGTCTGCCCGGCTTCAAGGCCTGCGCTTCGTGGGCGTGCCGCTCACGCCTGACTTTGAACTGGATGGCCCGGCCATGCTGGCCGCGGTGGCGCAGCACCAGCCCGCCATCACCTACCTGGCCTACCCCAACAACCCCACCGCCAACCTGTGGGATGACGCGGTCATTCAGCGGGTGATCGACGCCACGGCAGCCTACGGTGGTCTGGTGGTGATGGACGAGGCCTACCAGCCGTTCTCATCACGCACCTGGCTTGACAGGCTCAGGCCGGACGGCAATGTCCTGGTCATGCGCACGCTCAGCAAGTTCGGCCTGGCGGGCGTGCGCCTGGGCTACCTGGTGGGCCCTGCAGCCCTGGTGGCCGAGGTCGACAAGATCCGTCCGCCCTACAACATCAGTGTGCTCAATGCCGAAGCCACCCTGTTTGCGCTGCAGCACGCCCAGGTGTTTGCCTGGCAGGCGGCGGTGCTGCGCGAGCAGCGCGCACGGCTTCAGGCCGAACTGGCCAACATGCCCGGGGTGCATCCGTTTCCCAGCGAGGCGAACATGATCCTGGTGCGGGTGCCCGACAGTGCCAAGGCCTTTGCGGGCATGAAGGCAAGGGGTGTGCTGGTCAAGCACATCGCCGCCATGCACCCTTTGCTGGCCAATTGCCTGCGCCTGACCGTGGGCACGCCAGAAGAAAATACGGTGATGCTCAACGCCCTGCGCGCCAGCCTGTGAACAGGCCCTGGCTGCCGCGCCTTTGAGACAATCGACCCCATGCGCCAAGCCACCGTCACCCGCAACACCGCCGAGACGCGGATCACCGTCAGCCTCAACCTGGACGGCACCGGCACGGCTGAACTGGCCACCGGCATCGGCTTTTTCGACCACATGCTCGACCAGATTGCCCGCCACGGCCTGATCGACCTGAGCATCCAGGCCAAGGGCGATCTGCACATCGACGGCCACCACACCGTGGAAGATGTCGGCATCACGCTCGGACAGGCCCTGGCGCAGGCCATCGGCGACAAGAAGGGCATCCGCCGCTATGGGCACGCGTATGTGCCTCTGGACGAGGCGCTCAGCCGCGTGGTGGTGGACTTCTCTGGCCGCCCAGGGCTGCACATGCGCTGCGATTTCAAGGCGGGCATGATCGGTGGGCTCGACACCCAACTGGTGTATGAGTTCTTCCAGGGCCTGGTCAATCACGCCTTCATCACCCTGCACATCGACAACCTGCACGGCGACAACGCCCACCACCAGTGCGAGACGGTCTTCAAGGCCTTTGCCCGTGCCCTGCGCATGGCGGCCGAGGCTGACCCGCGCTCAGCAGGCGTCATCCCCTCCACCAAGGGTTCCCTGTAACTTCGCCTCTCCCCAAGGCCTGCGCGTCATGAGCACCCCCACCGTTGCGGTGGTCGACTACGGCATGGGCAACCTGCGCTCGGTGTCGCAGGCGGCCGCGCACGCCGCCTTGCAGACGGGGCACCAGGTGGTGGTCACCAACCAGCCCGAGAGGGTGCGTGCTGCCGAACGGGTGGTGTTGCCCGGCCAGGGGGCCATGCCCGACTGCATGCGCGAGCTGCGCGAATGTGCGGGCGGGGGCTTGCTGCAGGCCGTGCTGGAGGCAGCCCGCACCAAACCGCTGCTGGGTACGTGTGTGGGCATGCAGATGCTGCTGGACTCGAGCGACGAGTCGCTCGACACCTGCCCCACACCCGGCCTGGGCCTGTTTGCGGGGGGTGTTCACCGGTTTCAGCTGGCCGGGCAGGTGCAGCCGGATGGCAGCCGCTACAAGGTGCCGCAGATGGGCTGGAACCAGGTGTTTCAGGCCAGGCCACATGCCTTGTGGGCGGGCATTGCCGATGGGGCCCACTTCTACTTTGTCCATAGCTTCTACGCGGCCCCGCGCGAGGCCGATCACAGCGTGGGTGAAACCGAGTATGGCCAGCGCTTTACCTCGGCCATGGCGCGCGATAACATTTTTTCGACCCAGTTCCACCCAGAAAAAAGCGCCGACGCGGGCCTGAGGCTCTACCAGAACTTCCTGCGTTGGAATCCCTGAGTCGTTTTCTCAATCCATGCTGCTCATTCCCGCCATCGACCTGAAAGACGGTCACTGCGTGCGCCTCAAGCAAGGCGACATGGCCCAGTCCACCACCTTCAGCGAAGACCCGGCTGCCATGGCGCGTCAGTGGGTGCAGGCGGGTGCACGCCGCCTCCACCTGGTGGACTTGAACGGCGCCTTTGCCGGCAAGCCCGCCAACCTGTCGGCAGTCAAGGCCATCCTCAAGGAGGTGGGCGACGAGATCCCGGTGCAGCTGGGCGGTGGCATTCGCGACCTCGACACCATTGAGCGCTATCTCGACGGGGGCCTCAGCTACGTGATCATCGGCACCGCAGCTGTCAAGAGCCCGGGCTTCGTGGCAGAGGCGTGCACCGCGTTTGGCGGCCACATCATCGTCGGCCTCGACGCGAAGGACGGCAAGGTGGCCACCGACGGCTGGAGCAAGCTGACCGGCCACGAGGTGGTGGACCTGGGCAGGAAGTTCGAGGACCATGGTGTCGAGGCCATCGTCTACACCGACATCGGCCGTGACGGCATGCTCTCGGGCATCAACATCGACGCCACGGTCAAGCTGGCACAGGCGCTCACCATCCCGGTCATCGCGTCGGGCGGGCTGTCGGGCATGGCCGACATCGAAGCCTTGTGCAAGGTCGAGGACGAAGGCGTCACCGGCGTCATCTGCGGGCGCGCCATCTACAGCGGCGATCTTGATTTCACGGCGGCGCAGAAGCGCGCTGACGAGTTGGCAGCTTAGCCAATGCTCGCCAAGAGGATCATCCCATGCCTGGACGTTACCGGTGGCCGCGTTGTCAAGGGCGTCAACTTCGTCGAGCTGCGCGACGCGGGTGATCCGGTAGAGATTGCCGCCCGCTACAACGAGCAGGGCGCTGACGAACTGACCTTCCTCGACATCACCGCCACCAGCGACGGGCGTGACCTCATCCTGCACATGATCGAGGCCGTCGCCAGCCAGGTGTTCATTCCGCTGACGGTCGGCGGTGGTGTGCGCACCGTGGACGACGTGCGTCGCCTGCTCAATGCCGGGGCTGACAAGACCAGCTTCAATTCGGCTGCCATCGCCAACCCGCAGGTCATCCGTGACGCGTCTGACAAGTACGGCTCTCAATGCATCGTGGTGGCGATCGACGCAAAGCGGCGCACCGACGCAGGCGACATCGCCGCGCGCGGCGAAGGCTGGGATGTGTACAGCCATGGTGGGCGCAAGAACACCGGCCTGGACGCGGTGAGCTGGGCGGTGCAGATGGCCGAAGCCGGCGCGGGGGAGATCCTGCTCACCAGCATGGACCGCGACGGCACCAAGGCCGGGTTCGACCTGCCCCTCACCCGGGCGGTGAGCGACGCGGTCAGCGTGCCCGTCATCGCTTCGGGCGGGGTGGGCAATCTCGCGCATCTGGCCGACGGCATCACCCTGGGCGGGGCCGACGCGGTGCTGGCTGCCAGCATCTTCCACTATGGTGAGTACACCGTTGGCCAGGCCAAGGCCTTGATGGCCGAGCGCGGCATTCCTGTTAGATTGGGCTGATGAGCAGTTCCTCCCCCACGGCCACAGACACCGCCGCAAACTGGCTTGACGCGGTGAAGTGGGACGAGCGCGGCCTGGTCACGGCCATTGCGCAGGAGCAGGGCAGCAAGGACGTGCTGATGGTGGCCTGGATGAACCGCGAGGCCCTGGCCCGCACGGCCCAGACCGGGCAGGCGGTGTACTGGAGCCGTTCGCGCCAGAAGCTTTGGCACAAGGGCGAGGAATCCGGCCACTTCCAGCAGGTGCATGCGATCCGGCTCGATTGCGACGGGGATGTCGTGCTTTTGGAGGTGACCCAATTGGGCCATGACCCAGGCGTGGCCTGCCACACCGGGCGCCATTCCTGCTTTTTCAACCTGCTGGAGGGCGAGGCCTGGCAGGTGACTGCGCCCGTTCTCGTGGACCCGGAGCGGATCTACCGATGACCCACCCACCCACTGGGGCGATGCCCGACGACGTGCTCACCCGCCTGGGCGAGGTGGTGGAGTCACGCAAACTGGCCAATGGCGGCAACCCTGAAACCAGCTACGTTTCGCGCCTGTTTGCCAAAGGCACCGACGCCATGCTCAAGAAGGTGGGCGAAGAGGCCACCGAGGTGGTGCTGGCCGCCAAGGACTGCGAGCATGGCGGTGACCGCAGCAAGTTGGTGGGCGAACTGGCAGACCTGTGGTTCCACAGCATGGTTGCCATGGCCCACTTTGGCCTGAAGCCCCAGGACGTGGTGAATGAACTTGCGCGCCGCGAAGGGCTCTCAGGCTTGGAGGAGTTTGCGCTGCGCAAGGCCAAAGCCCGTGATGGCGAGGCTTGAGGGCGCGGCCGAACCCCTCGCTTTTTCGGACGGACCCCGCATGAGCGACATCACCACCATTGAGATGAAGACGAGTGCCCAGCGCACCGTCATGCATGTGCTCTACGGCATGCACACCCTGTCCTGGGTGACTGGCGGCGTGCTGGCTGTCATCGCGCTCATCGTCAACTACATCCGCCGCGGTGACGAGGTGGACCCGCTCTGGCGTGACCACCACAGCTACATGATCCGCACCTTCTGGTGGACCGTGTTCTGGTTCGTGATCACCTCGCCGCTGTACCTGCTGCTGGTTTTTCCCGGGGTGATCGCATCTATGATCGTCGGGCTCTGGTACCTTTACCGCTGCATCAAGGGTTGGCTGCGCTTTGTCGACAACCGGTTGCCGCAGTAGGACCCGCCCAATGGCCTGTGCCCCTGATGCTGACGTCAATTTGATATGAGTGCCGACCCAAACTGCATCTTCTGCAAGATCGTGGCAGGGCAGATTCCCAGTCGCAAGGTCTTTGAAGACGAGGAACTGTTCGCCTTCCACGACATTCATCCCTGGGCGCCGGTGCATTTCCTCATCGTTCCCAAGATTCACATCCCCAGCATGGCGCAATTGGGGCCAGAACATGCGGCGCTGATGGGCCGCATCATGACGCTGGCCCCGAAACTCGCGCTGGAGCAGGGCTGCCGCCCCTATCCCCAGGGGGGGTTCCGCGTCGTCGCCAACACCGGCGCGGAGGGTGGCCAAGAGGTTCATCACCTGCACGTGCATGTGATGGGCGGCCCGCGCCCGTGGCTGAAGGGGTAGAGGCCTGGGCGCCATTGGGATCCAAAGGGCATTCCGGCAGGTCCAGGCAGGCCGCTAGGCTCCCGCGACTACAATTTTTGGTTCACTCGACAGGAGTCCGACATGGGTTCATTCAGTATCTGGCACTGGCTGATCGTTCTGGCCATCGTGGTGCTGGTGTTTGGCACCAAGAAACTCAAGAACATCGGCTCCGACCTCGGCGGAGCGGTCAAGGGGTTCAAGGATGGCATGAAGGACGGCACCAGCTCGGCTGACCAGCCAGCCGCCGTCACCGAAAAGGTGGCCGACAAGACCACGGTGGATGTCGAGGCCAAGCCCCGAAGCTGATGGCCCGGTTCACGCCTTGGCGCAGCGAACCGGGTCGGCAGGGCTGACCCGGCTGCGACGGATGGAGTCCCATGGTTGATCTTGGCTTCGACAAGATGGCGGTCATCGGCGTGGTGGCCCTGTTGGTCATCGGGCCGGAGCGGCTGCCGCGCGTGGCGCGCACCGTCGGCAATCTGCTGGGCCGTGCGCAGCGCTACGTGGCCGACGTCAAGGCCGAAGTCAATCGAAGCATCGAGCTCGAAGAGCTGCAGAAGATGAAGTCGTCGGTGGAGAACGCGGCCAGTGACCTGCAGACCTCCATCCACAACGTCACCAGCGAGGTCCAGAGCACCTTGAATGAAGCATCGGCCAGCCTGACCGACAGCAGTTCGTGGCTCAACGACCTTCCTCCTGTCTACAAGCACCCCGGCAAGAAGTGGCGCATCAAGCGCGGCGCGGTGCCCACCTGGTACAAGGCTCGCCACGGGGTTCGTGCCAAGGCGGCCTCGGGTGCCGCCCGGGTGGCACGTTTCCGCCCGCGTTGACCCAGGCCCTCCGCACGTGAGCACCTCCACCGACAAGCCTGACGAACTGGCAGGCACCGAGCAGCCCTTTGTCGAGCACCTCATTGAGCTGCGCGACCGGCTGATCTACGCCCTGGTCGGGCTGGCCGTGGCGGCCATCATCCTGGCCATCTGGCCTGGGCCAGCCGGCCTGATTGATTTCATCGCCCGACCGATCCGCGCCCACATGCCGCCGGACGTGAAGCTGATTGCGGTGGGGGTGTTTTCGCCCTTTTTCGTGCCCCTGAAGGTCTTGATCATGGGGGCGGTGCTGCTGTCGCTGCCTTGGTTGTTCTATCAGGCCTGGATGTTTGTGGCACCGGGTCTGTACAGCCACGAGAAGAAGTTCGCCATCCCGCTGATCCTGTTTGGCAGCCTTCTGGCCTATGTGGGCATCGGTTTCGTCCAGTTCTTCGTGCTGGACCAGATGTTCGCCTTCATCCAGAAGTTCGCGCCGGCCTCGGTGGCGGCCACCCCGGACATCGCCTCCTACGTGGACGCGATCATGTCGCTGTACATCGCGTTTGCCGCGGCCTTCCAGGTGCCCATCGTGGTCATGCTGCTGGTGCGCTTCAACATCGTCACCATCGAGAAGCTGCGCACCTTCCGGGGCTATTTCATCGTCGTGGCCTTCGTCATCGCAGCCGTTGTCACGCCCCCCGACGTGATCTCCCAGCTAGCGCTGGCCATCCCGATGTGCCTGCTGTACGAGGTGGGCATGCTGGCTGCGGGCGTGTTTGCACGCTACAGCAAGAAGCCCGAAGAGCCGGACGAAACCCCAGCGCCCGCTGCTGCTGCGTCTGCCGACACCAAGACCGACGCGACCTGACGCACGGCTGCGTCCCCGGCATCAATCGGCGGCGAATCCGCATCAATCGGCGCTGCCGCAGCCGCTAGCATGCGCGGCATGAAGCTCTATATCGGCAACAAGAACTACTCCTCGTGGTCCATGCGGCCGTGGGTGCTCATGCGCCAGCTGGGCCTGCCCTTCGAGGAGGTGCAGATCCTGTTCGACGCGTTCACCCCGGGCTCGGCCTTCAAGCGCTCGGTGGGGGCCATCTCGCCAGTGGGCAAGGTGCCTGTGCTAGTCGACGGCGACCTGGTCGTCTGGGACACCCTCGCGATCACCGAGTACTTGCACGAGCGCTGGCCAGACGCAGGGGTGTGGCCCGCCGAGGCCCGCACGCGTGCCCGTGCCCGTAGCGTTGTTGCCGAGATGCACAGCGGCTTCTCAGCCCTGCGCGGCGCCTTCCCGATGAACATCGAGGCCAGCCTGCCGCATGTTGGTGCGCTGGTCATGCGCGACAACGCGGCTGTGCGGGCCGATGTCGCCCGCCTCAGCGAGATGTGGGAGTCAGCGCTGGCAGAGCACCCCCACCCGGATGGCATGCTCTTCGGCCGCTTCAGCGCGGCCGATGCGTTCTACGCCCCGGTGGTGTACCGCTTCAACACCTACCAGCCCCCTGGCCTCAGCCCAGCCGTGCTCGGTTACATGCAGCGGGTGCAGGCCTTGCCCGGCGTGGCGGCCTGGGTGGCCGATGCGCTGTTGGAGTGCCAGTTCCTTGACTTCGAGGAACCGTATCGCCTGAGCCGGTGAGCGCCGGGGCCACGAGGCCCGGCGCCTGCCTACACTGCGGCGCATGAAGATCTACCGCGTGGGCGGTTCAGTCCGCGACGAACTGCTCGGCCTGCCTGTGCAGGACCGTGACTGGGTGGTGGTGGGAGCCACGCCGGATGCCATGCGCCAGCAGGGCTTCCGGCCGGTGGGGCGTGATTTCCCGGTGTTCCTGCATCCCGAGACGC
>CAZRRW010000061.1:0-12210 GCA_964602505.1 uncultured Burkholderiaceae bacterium | reverse complement strand
GCCAGGCCCATTGAAGTTGGCCGCCTGCACCACCTCAGTTGAGTCAGCACCAAACGACGACTGGGCTTCTGCACAACCGGTGACTACCGCCTCGTCGTCCAAACCCAGAACAGCGGCCATGGCCCCGGAGCCCACCGGTGTAGCGGTTTGCATGGCCTGGGCACGAAAACGCACCAAAGGCAGTGCATCCCTCAAGGTCAGCACACCCGCCGCCCCCAAGGCCGAATACTCGCCCAACGAGTGGCCAGCCACTGCCACCGGCTCCGCGCCGCCTTCTGCCAACCACGCGCGGTAGCAGGCGATGGAGGCGGCCAGCATGACCGGCTGGGTGTTGGTGGTCAGATCGAGCAGATCCTTCGGGCCCTGGGCGATGAGCTGACCGAGGTTCTCGCCCAGGGTGTCGGCGGCCTCGGTCAACACCTCACGCACGGCAGGGTGGTCACCCCAGGCATCCAGCATGCCCACGGCCTGCGAGCCCTGCCCGGGAAAGACAAACGCGAACGGCTTCATGCTCCAAACGCTTTCTTCAGATCCGATGTTGCTTCATGAGACTGCATGGGGATTCCAGTGCACGCCCATGACGCACGTGTCTTGCCCCCGATCATTCCTCGGTCACCCGCTACATCCGAACCAAGGCAGCGCCCCAGGTGAAGCCACCGCCCACGCCTTCCAGCAAGACCTGGTGGCCAGGCTTCACACGCCCATCTCGCACAGCCACGTCCAGCGCCAGTGGCACCGACGCAGCCGAGGTGTTGCCATGCAGGTCCACCGTGGCGACGAGCTTCTCGCGCGGCAGTCTCAGTTTCTTGCCTGTAGCCTCCATGATGCGGATGTTGGCTTGGTGCGGAATCAGCCAGTCCACATCAGACTCGGTATGCCCAGCCTTGGCAATCACTGCCTTCGCCACATCCGCCAGCACGCCCACGGCCAGTTTGAACACGGCCTGCCCGTCCATGCGCAGCAAGGGGCTGCCGAGCACCTCACCGCCGCTGACCGTGCCTGGAGTGCACAGGATGTCCACGTGTCTGCCGTCGGCATGCAGTTCGCTGGCGAGAACTCCTGGGGTGGCGCTCGCCTGCAGGACGACCGCCCCCGCACCGTCACCAAACAGCACGCAGGTGGTGCGGTCCTTGAAGTCAAGGATCCGGGAGAAGACCTCGGTACCGATCACAAGTGCCGTCCTCGCCTGTCCAGCGCGGATCAGCGCGTCGGCCGTGGACAGGGCGTAAATGAAGCCAGTGCATACCGCCTGAACGTCCATGGCGGCGCAGCCGAAGATGCCTGGGTCCTCCGCCCCCAGCTTTTGCTGGATCAGGGTGGCAGTCGACGGGAAGACCATGTCCGGAGTGGACGTGGCACAGATGACCAGATCAATGCCCGAAGGCTTCAGGCCTGCTGCGGCCAGGGCTTTCTTCGCAGCGGCCACACCCAAGTCGCTGGCGCCAACGCCGGGCGCCGCGAAATGGCGGTTGCGTATGCCAGTGCGCTCAACGATCCATTCATCCGAAGTCTCCACCCCATCGGCGGCCAGCCGAGCCGTCAACTGGGCATTGCTGATGCGAGGACCGGGCAATTCGCTGCCGGTGCCAATGATGCGGGAGAAAACTGGGCCAGATGCCGAGATGGAGGAGGTCACAGTGCGCTGAACAAGCCGGTTCAGGATGTCAAGGACGCTCGGTGACCCAGGGTCACCGCAATTCGCTCCTGAACGCGACGATGCAGTTGATGGCGAGCGGCATCATACGCCCGGCCCAAAGCCTGCTCGAACGCATACGCATCGGCCGACCCATGGCTTTTGAATACCAGACCGTTCAATCCAAGCAGCGCAGCGCCGTTGTAGCGACGATGATCAACCTTGTCCTTAAACGCTGTTAGCGACCGAAGAGCGATAAAGCCCGTCAGTTTGGCAAATTTGGACGACGTAAAGGACTCTTTAAGAAACATGGCGAGCATCTGAGCCAAGCCTTCTGCCGTCTTGAGGGCAACATTGCCGACGAAACCGTCGCAGACCACCACATCGGTGGTGCCCTTGAAGATATCGTTTCCCTCAACATTTCCAAAGAAATTCAAATCGCCGGCGTTGGCTGCATTTCGCAGCAGTTCGCCTGCTTTTTTGATGGTTTCACTGCCTTTGATGACTTCTTCGCCCACGTTGAGCAGGCCGATGCTTGCGTTTTCCTTGCCTTGGATGGCGGCCGCCAAGGCAGCCCCCATGACTGCGAACTGAAGCAAGTGCTCGGGACCGCAGTCGACATTGGCACCCAAATCCAACACGACCGAGGAGCCACCCTTGACATTGGGCATCAGGCTCGCGATTGCAGGCCGATCGATGCCAGGGACGGTCTTGAGCAGGTACTTCGCCAAGGCCATCAGAGCGCCGGTGTTGCCTGCAGAGACACAAGCGTCTGCGGACGGCGCCTCGCCAGGCTTCAGCAGCGAGATCGCCACCCGCATCGAGGAATCCTTCTTCTTGCGCAGCGCCACCTCGACCGGGTCGTCCATGGCGACCACTTCAGAAGCAGCCAGAACCTGCGCGTTCGGGATGCTAGCCGCACCATGGCGGGCAAGCACGTCGGGCCTGCCGACCAGCAGCATCTCGACATCAGGGTGTGACCGGGCAAATGCTCGGCAAGCAGGCAAAGTGGCTGACGGACCGACGTCGCCCCCCATGCAGTCGACGGCCAGCCGAACGACAGAACTCATGCCGAGGCAGGAAACGGATTCAACCGGGAAGGCTTCGGAAACGAAAAGGCCGCCTTGTCACCCACTTGGCGACGATCAGGCGGCCCTGCCAACGAACCCACGGGGGTCATGCGGCGCAGCAGCGCCCGCCCATCAAGAGGCTTCGTTCTTGGTTTTGAGCACCTTGCGGCCACGGTAGAACCCGTTGGGGCTGATGTGGTGGCGCAGGTGAACTTCACCCGTCGTCGGCTCAACGGCAGTGCCGGGGGCCTTGAGGAAGTCGTGAGCGCGGTGCATGCCGCGCTTGGAGGGAGACTTCTTGTTTTGCTGAACGGCCATGATGAATCCTCAGGACGCCGCAGCGTCGGTGGAGTGTGAACGGTGCGCTTTCGTGTCGGTGGGGCGATAGGCGCCTGATAGGACCACGCGATCGAAGCAAAGCCCAGCATTATAAGCCAGAGCGGGCCTTTGACGAGACCAAGTCCTTTAGGCCGGCAAACGGCCGTTGCCTGGTTTCGGCTCCGGAGGTGGGCCCAGCCACTTTGGGCAAGCCCTTCTCCTCATGGGGTGGTGGCACGACAGCAGCGCCCAACGCAGTAGGGCAACGGTCGTGTCTTGGCACCAGCGGCAACGCCATGATCAGCTCGTCTTCCAGCAAGCTGATGGCATCGAGCGCCTTGGACAACGCCAGCACATCCTCGTCCGCATTCTCATCCTGCAGTTCGGCCGTGCGTTCGTCGGCAACGAAGCGATAGCTCAACGCGAGATCGACGACATGCGCCACGGGCTCCAGGCAACGCTGACAGGTCAGCGGCAACTCGGCCTGGGCCCTCAGCTTGAGCCAAACCTGGGGCTCGCCGCCAGCAACCTCGCGGGTCTGCCCAGTCAATTCCAGCTCAACCGGGCGTCCCCACCGACCAGAGCTTTCAGTTGAATCTTCGGTGTTAGCGCCCGCTGACATCGGGTGAGTCGAGCCAGGATCCAACTCCGCCGCCAAGCGCGAGAGGTCGTACAGGCTCACCTGATCGTGCAGGTGCCCGTTGGCCTGGGCAAAGGCAAGCACATCCAGCCGCCGCGCATTGAAGGTCTTCGCCATGGGTACAGTCTATGACCTTGCTTTCTTCAGCCATGCCCAACTCCCTCGCCGTCCAGCGAAGCGCGCCCCCACCCGTCCGTCGGCTCGTGCTCGGATCCACATCACCCTATCGCCGCATGGCCTTGGCCAGATTGGGACTGGCTTTTGATGTGGACGGGCCCCATGTCGATGAAGCCCCGCGCCCGGGTGAGACGCCGGCTGATCTGGCACACCGCCTCGCCCAGGACAAGGCCCTGGCGGTCTCCCAAAGACATCCAGATGCCCTTGTCATCGGTTCCGACCAGGTGGCCGATCTGCATGGCCGGCCCCTGGGCAAGCCGGGTAACCACGACCGCGCGACAGAGCAACTCAACGCCATGAGTGGGCAGGTGGTGGTGTTCCACACCGCTGTCAGCCTGGTCTGCGCCGACACCGGCTTTCGGGCGGTGCGCACCGTGCCTGTACGGGTCGGCTTCAGGGAACTGAGCGCTGCGGAGATTGAGCGCTATCTCCGAATCGAGCAGCCCTACGATTGTGCGGGCAGCGCCAAGAGCGAAGGCCTGGGCATTTCGCTGCTTCGCTTCATTGACAGCCTGGACAACACGGCCTTGGTCGGCCTGCCGCTGATTGCAACCTGCGACCTGCTTCGAGACGCGGGTGTACATCTGCCGTAGCACTTGTTCGTTGCAACCTATCTTGGTCATGGCCACCCTCCCCGCCGCCTGCCTGGTGCTCGTGCCCACGCCACTGGATTTCGGCGTCGCCAGGCAGGATGGGGTTGAGGTCATGCCGCTGACTCATTCGCTGCCAGAAGCCACCATCGCCCATGCTGCAGACATCGACCACTGGGTGGTCGAGAACGCCAAGTCAGCGCGAGCTTTCCTCAAGCGAGTAGCCCTCACCCACCCGCTGAAGGTGCCACTTCAGGCCTTGCAGATGGTGGAAATGCCGCGCGAGGCCCATAAGAACCCAGACTTCCGCTGGGACGCGAGCGCCATCCTGGCCCCAGCCCTGCGGGGGGCGCGGGTCGGGTTGCTCAGCGAAGCCGGCATGCCTGCTGTCGCAGACCCGGGCAGTGATGTGGTGCGGGCGGCCCACGCCCTGGGCGTGCCGGTGCGGCCGCTGCCTGGCCCGAGCTCTCTGCTGCTGGCGCTGGCCGCCAGCGGCCTGAACGGCCAACGGTTCCGCTTCGTGGGTTATCTCCCAGTGGCGTCTGGCGCCCGCTCACAGACGCTTCGCGACCTGGAGGCCAGATCCCTGCGGGAGGCAGACAGCCAGTTGTTCATTGAGGTCCCGCATCGCAACGCCGCTCTTTGGGAGTCGATGCTCAAGACCCTCAAGCCGGACACCAGGGCCTTTGTGGCCAGCGGGCTGACCACACCGGGGGCCTCCATCCACAGCGGCGAGATCAGAACCCTTCGCACCCGGGCGCAGCTTCCGGCCGACGACCCGCTAGCATTCGCGCCTTCCGTCTTTGAGCTTCCGTGCGTGTTCGGGCTGATGTCCGCGCAGCCCAGCCCAGCACAGAAACACCCGACTCTGCGTCCCAGCCATGCATGACCCGAGCTACAACACCGAGCACACCTGGGCCACCCGGCTGGCCCGACTGCGCATCCCCGTCTGGCGCGTCCTGGTCGTGGGGAGTCTGCTGGCCCTGGCGCTGGGGCAATCGGCCTGGCCCCTGCCCCTGCTGCTGGTCATGGGCGTTGCAGGCGTTGGGCTGGCGGGTCTGGCCACGGCTGGTCGGCTCTGGTGTGCGCTGTTCATCAGCGGCCGCAAGACCCGTGAACTGGTGACCACTGGCCCCTACGCCTGGTGCCGAAACCCCCTGTACCTGTTCAACCTCGTCGGCATGACGGGCATCGCGCTGGCCTCAGGATCCGTCACCATCGTGGGCCTGGTGTGGCTGGGCTACGCTGTCGTTTATCGGGGCGTCATCCTGCACGAAGAGCGTGACCTGAGGCACTTCCATGGGGCCGCTTTCGACGCATACGCCGCCCGTGTTCCCAGGCTGATTCCAAAGGGGTGGCCTGAGCAGGCTGCTGAGCATATGCGCTATGAAACTGAGCCGCGCGCCTACGCCCGCAACATCAGCGATTCGGTCTGGTTCCCGGCGGTCGCTGCGCTGTTTTTCGCCCTGGCCGTAGGCAAAGCCAAAGGTGTGGTCGGGCTGGGCGCCCTGTTCACCCTGTGGTGAGCGCGGATACGCAGGCGCCCAACAACCAGAACTGTTTGGTAGCGGGGCGCGTCATCTAGGCAGAGCGTTGCTGTATCGAAGCGCTTTGACAGCGCCCTCCCCCATCGATGCGCCGAAACGCTTGGCCAAACGTTCGACCACGTTCTCGCGGCGGGTGTAATCGATGAGTTCCTCCGCCTTGATCAGGTCTCGGGCGACCGAATCCACCGTACCCAGCCCATCCGCCAGGCCCAGGGCTACGGCCTGTTCACCATTCCAGAAGAGCCCCGAGAATGTTTCGGGAGTCTCCTTCAGTCGCTTGCCACGACCCTCTTTGACCACCTTGATGAACTGCTGGTGAATCTGGTCGATCATGGCCTGCGCATACTCCTTGTGCTTGGCCGACATGGGCGAGAAGGGGTCCAGCAGGCCCTTGTTCTCGCCCGCCGTGATCAGCCGACGCTCCACGCCTGCCTTCTGCATCAGGCCGGTGAATCCAAAGCCGTCCATCAGGACCCCCACCGAGCCGACGATGCTGGCTTTGTTCACGTAAATCTGGTCTGCAGCCACTGCGATGTAGTAAGCCCCTGAGGCGCAGCTCTCCTCCACCACAGCGTAGCCCGGCTTCTTGTGCTTCTCCTTGAGCCGACGGATCTCATCGTTGACGATGCCACTCTGTACCGGGCTGCCTCCGGGGGAGTTGACCCTGAGGATGATGCCCTTCGAGCCGTCATCCTCGAAGGCAGCGCGCAGGGCGTCGATCAGAGCCTCAGCGCTGGCCTCGTTGTCAGCCGCAATCTCTCCCTTCACGTCAATCAGGGCTGTGTGGGGCAGGCTCGGGGCCGCCGAGGACCCTCCTGTCCGCCATGCCATGCTAAACAGCAGCAACAGGACGCCAAGAACACTGAAACGCCAGAAGTACTTCCACCTGCGTTCCCGCTTGCGCTCCGTCAAGGTTTCCAGCGCAAGCTTCTCCAGCACGCTGCGCTCCCAACCTGGGGGATTGGCCGAACCCGTCGCCGTGGCTCCCGGAATGGCGGGGGGTGGATCGCTGAAATCTTGCATCAGAAGCTCACTGGCTGAAGGTTGAATCGAGGATACCAATACACACTTCGCTCGTCCTCGCTGGTGTCAATCGCCACGAGCGGACCACGCCCCGGCCCCCCGCGGCAAATGCCAGTGAGTGGGTCGTACATCGCCCCATGCGTGGCGCAGACGATCCATTGCCCGGACTGGTCAAAAAAGCGGTTGGGCTGCCAGTCCATCTCCATGGCCACATGGCTGCAGCGGTTTAGATAGGCCCTCACCTGCCCCTTGAAACGCACCGCAAAGGCGCGTTGCACCAGGCCGCCATAAACCACATCAAACGGCACTGCCGGGCCGCCATCCACAAGGTCCTGCGGACGGCACAAAGCAATGGCCGATTCAGGCATGGGCCATCAGCCAGGCCGCCAGCTCGGCAGGGGTGTGCGCCACGTGCCGCGGCGAGTATGCCGAGAACCCACTGGGCTCGTGGGCACCGTAGCTGACCGCCACGCTGGCCACACCCGCGTTGCGGGCCAGCGCCAGATCGTGGGTGGTGTCGCCAATCATGAGGGTCCGCTCTGGCGATACCGAGAACTCGTCCATCAACTCCAGCAGCATCTGCGGATTCGGCTTGCCAGCGGTTTCATCGGCCGTTCTGGAGCCGTGGAAAAGGCCTTTCAACTCCGTGCTTTGCAGGGCCTCATCGAGGCCGCGTCTGCTCTTGCCGGTGGCCACGGCGAGCCAGTGGCCCCGATGCTTCAGGGCCTGCAGCATGGGCACGGTGCCCCTGAACAGACTGATGGTGTGCTGTTCCGCGAAGTAATGCCGGCGGTAGGCATTGCCCAGATCGGTATAGCGCGACTTGGGGACATCCGGCGCCGCATGGGCCAGCGCCTCCATCAAGCCCATGCCGATCACATAGGCGGCCTGCTCATCGGTGGGCGGCGTCCCGCCAACGTCCCGGACAGCCGCCTGAATGCACCGCACGATGATGGCCGCTGAATCAAACAGCGTGCCATCCCAGTCAAAGCAGAGCAACTGGAAGTGCGGGGAGCTCATCGCAGCAGGTTGAACGGCGTTCAAGATGCCATCCATTCTGCGGGTGGGCGCGACACAAGATCCAGGCGCTCACCCGTAGCCGGATGGTTCAGGGCCAGCCGCCAGGCATGCAGACACATCCGCGCCCAGCGTCCGTGCCCCTCCTTGGCCAGGCGCTTGTTGAGGGCAAAGTCCCCGTACTTGGCATCCCCAAGGATGGCGTGGCCCTCGTCGGCCAGATGCACACGGATCTGATGGGTCCGTCCAGTCTTGATGGTCACCTCCAGCAGGCTACCTGCCAAGCCATCGGGCCCATCGGTCAACGGCAGGCTGTGCAGCACCCTCACCAGCGTGATCGCCCGTTTGCCCATGGCGGTGCCATCGTCGTGCGTGGCTCCCACCGACACCGACCGAACGCGGCGCTCTCCTTGGGCATCCACATACTTGTGGAGAGGCACATCGATCACCTTGCGCTGGGCAGGCCACCGCCCCGGCACCACCGCCAAGTAGACCTTGTGGGCCTGTCGGGCACGAAACTGCGTCTGCAGGCGGGCCAGTGCGCTTCGCTTCTTGGCCAGCACCAGCACGCCCGAAGTCTCCTTGTCCAGCCGATGCGCCAGTTCGAGGTAGGAGAGATCTGGCCGTGCCCGGCGCAGCTGTTCGATGACCCCAAAGCTCACCCCACTGCCGCCATGAACCGCAACGCCTGCGGGTTTGTCGATCACGAGCAGATGCTCATCCTCGTGCAGTGTGGCGAACTGGCGGGGTGGGGCCGTGTCCACGTCACCTTGCGGGTTCCCCGACGCATTGGCGGGGCCGGGCTGTGTCATGGCCTTTGCGGGCAGCCTGAGCGGTGGCACCCGAACCCGCTGTCCCGTCGCGAGCCGTGTATCGGCTGCCGCCCTGGCACCGTCCACACGGACTTCGCCCGACCGGATGATCCGGTAGACCAGCGTTTTGGGCACTCCCTTGACCTCTCGGAGCAGGAAGTTGTCGAGCCGCTGACCGTCAAACTCGTCTGCCACCTCGAGGTGGCAGACGGCCGGAGCCGGGCTGGCCGCAGGTGTGGACTCCGGCCTGCCTCGCCACCGGCGCTCAGACTTGGGTGGCTGGATGGGCGCTATACTTGGCTTCACCAGTGTCGGGCAAGTAATTGATTTTTCAGCAGAAGAGTCAACTGCAAGCCGCAGTGTAGTGAAGCGCTGGGCAAGCTGCCCCGCAAAACACCCACCGTCGCTGGCCAGTTAAAGCGCCTTGCGCGGCCGCATCAGCCGCGCAACCGAACGACACACCACAAAGACCTACCGGCTTCTGTCTGCACTGGAATCGACAACGCAGTTTGGCGAATCAGCCGCGCGATCGTTGCTTCTCAGATGCGAACACCCCACGCTTTGCGATGTTGCTGCCCCTCTTGACCCTCCTTTTGCCCGCAGCCTGGCTGCGTTGGCTGGGCTTTGGGGTCGTTGCGTCGCCCGTGAACCCCCCGATCAGCCCGCGTGCTGCAGGTCGGGGCGCTGGGTCTGTCGCATCGCCCCAGGCCCAGCGGCGCCTGCGAGTTGAAGGGTGGTGGAAGCGTGCGCGGGCTCTGATGCCCGTGGCCAGCCGCCACGTGCGTGGCACACCGGTCCAGCTCTCGGCCCTGTTGGGCTGAAAGCTGGTTCGGCTTGCTGCCCGCACGCCGGATCTGTCTTCCTGTCGTTCCCGCTGTCCGCCCGCTTCGGGCATGGTGCATGAGGGGCATTGCCCCCACGGGAGACGCGCATGAAGCGCATGTTGATCAACGCGACGCAGCAGGAAGAGCGCCGCCTCGCCATCGTTGACGGCCAGAAGCTGCTTGACTTTGAAACCGAGATCGAAGGGCGCGAACAGCGCAAAGGCAATATCTACAAGGCTGTGGTCACGCGGGTAGAGCCCTCGCTCGAAGCCTGCTTCGTGGACTACGGCGAAGACCGCCACGGCTTCCTGCCCTTCAAGGAGATCAGCAAGCAGTACTTTGCCTCCGGCGTGAGCGTCAGCTCCGCCACCATCAAAGAGGCGATCCGCGAAGGCCAGGAACTGCTGGTTCAGGTGGAGAAAGAGGAACGCGGCAACAAGGGAGCCGCCCTCACCACCTTCATCAGCCTGGCTGGCCGCTACCTCGTCATCATGCCCAACAACCCGCGCGGCGGCGGCGTGAGCCGGCGCATCGAGGGCGACGAGCGGGCGGAGTTGAAGGAGGCGATGGACAAGCTCCAGTACCCCAACGGGATGAGCCTCATCGCGCGCACCGAATCGATCGGACGCAATGCCGCCGAGCTGCAATGGGACCTGAACTACCTGCTCAAGCTGTGGAGCGCCATTGACGAGGCAGGCAAGGCAGGCAAGGGCGCATTCCTCATCTATCAGGAAAGCTCCCTGGTCATCCGGGCGATCCGGGACTACTTCAATGCCGAGATCGGTGAGGTGCTGATCGACACCGACGACATCTACGAACAGGCCCGGCAGTTCATGGCCCACGTGATGCCGGAGAACGAGCACCGGGTCAAGCGCTACCGGGACGATGCGCCCCTGTTCAGCCGCTTCCAGATCGAGAACCAGATCAACTCGGCCTACAGCCGCATGGTGAACCTGCCCTCGGGTGGCGCCATCGTGATCGACCACACCGAGGCGCTGGTGTCGGTGGACGTCAACTCGGCCCGTGCCACCCGCGGCGGCGACATCGAGGAAACCGCCTTCAAGACCAATCTGGAAGCCGCCGACGAAGTGGCACGCCAGATGCGCCTGCGCGACCTGGGCGGCCTGCTGGTCATCGATTTCATCGACATGGAGGACTCCAAGAATCGCCGTGAGGTGGAGAGCCGCCTGCGCGATGCCTTGCGCCACGACCGTGCGCGGGTCCAGTTTGGCTCCATCTCCAAGTTCGGTCTGATGGAGCTCAGCCGCCAGCGTTTGCGTCCCTCCCTGTCCGAGGGTTCGCACATCACCTGCCCGCGATGCAATGGCACTGGGCACATCCCCGACACCGACTCATCCGCGCTTCAGATTCTGCGCACGATCCAGGAAGAGTCGATCAAGGATGGCACAGCCGCTGTCCATGTCCAGGTTCCGGTCGACGTGGCGAGCTTCCTGCTCAACGAGAAACGCAACGAGATCACCAAGATCGAGATCAAGCAGCGCGTCACCGTGATGCTGGTGCCCAATCGGACCATGGAGACGCCCAACTACAAGCTGGAACGTCTGAAGCACGACGATCCGCGCCTGGACAGCCTGCAGGCCAGCTACCAGATGGCCGACAAGGCCGAGGAAGACCTCTCCTTCAAGAAGAAGGCTCAGGAAGACAAACGGGCACCCAAGCAGGAGCCGCGCATCAAGGGCATCCTGCCCGACGTGCCCGCTCCAATCGCCGAGGACAAGCCCAGCGCGCCCGCACAGGCTGCCAATGCCACAAACGCCCATCGTCCGGGCAGGGCGGTCGCAGAACGTGCGGCCACGGCACCTCTGCCTCCAGTGCCGGCAACTGCTCCGCAGGCCGCCCGGCCAGGCTTCATGGGATGGCTCAAGTCACTGCTTGGCGGCGGCACGAGCTCGGCGCCGCAGGCCCCTGCGGCCCCGTCCCCAGAGGCTCCTCGCAGCGCAGAACGCGCCGATCGGGCCAACCGCAGCGACGAGCGGCGCAGTGAGCGCGGCGAGCGAGCCGAAGGACAGCGAGACGGACGCCGTGGCGAACGTGGAGGCCGCGATGGCCGCCGCGGTGGCCGTGGTGAGCGCCGTGACGACCGCAGAGACAGCCGCAGCGACGAGCGGGCTGCTGACACGGCTGAAGCCGGCGCAGCGGGTACCAGCCCCCAGACAAGCTCGGATGCGCGCGGCGACAGGCCCATGCGTCCAGAGCGAGGCGAACGGCGCGAGCGGGGCGAGCGCCGTGATCGGGGCGAGCGAGGAGAGCGGCACGAGCAGCGGGACGACCGGCCCGAGGGGCCAGGCACGTCTGACTCCGACTCCCCAGCGGCGCTGCTGCCTGTCCAGCCCTCCGCAGATGCGTCTTCATCCACAGCGCCTGCCTCGGTTGTGTCGGATCTGTCCGGCGAGGCACGCGGTGAGCGCGAAGGCCGCGAAGGGCGGGGCCGGAATCGTCGTCGAGGGGGTCGTGGTCGCGGCGACCGGGGCGATCGCGTAGACGGCGATCGAAATGGAGAGGCGACCCTCGATAGCGCGACAGATGGAGCCGAATCGC
>CAZRRW010000060.1:4698-12219 GCA_964602505.1 uncultured Burkholderiaceae bacterium | reverse complement strand
CCTGGACGAAGCCGTCGCCATAGACCAGCCAGCTGGCCTTCAGGCTGTCGACCGGCACCTCGGCCTTGGTGCGCTCGTCAAAACCCAGCTCTATGCCAGATGCCGAGCTCAGATCAAAGCCGCAGGTAAAGGTTTTCAGGTTGGCAAACGACTGCGCCGCCACTGCAGTGATGGAGCCACTGTCCATGCCACCGCTCAGGTAGGCGCCCAGTTCCACGTCGCTAACCAGCTGCCGGTTAACGGCCTGCTTGAACAGGCGGTCCAGTTCCTCTACGTATTCGGCCTTGCTGCCGGGGCGCTCGGGCTCTCGAAAGCGGTAGTCCCAATAGCTTTGCAGCTTCAGGGCGGGTGACGCGGCGGCCATGTCCAGCTCGGCCCAGTGGCCAGCGGGCAGCAGCCACACATCTTTCAGCAGCGTGCGCCGGGTGAATATGTTCTGGAACGTGAAGTACTCCAGCAGTGCGGGCTTGTCCAGCTCTCGCACAAACTGCGGGTGCGCGGTGATGGCCTTCTGCTCAGAGCCAAAGGCCAGCCGGCCACCTTGCTCGCTGACGTAAAGCGGCTTGATGCCATAGCGGTCGCGCGCCAGCAGCAGGCGCTTTGCCTTGCGGTCCCAAAGCGCAAAGGCAAACATGCCATTGAACCGGGCCAAGGCTGCCGTGCCCCAGTGGGCCAGCGCATGCAGCAGCACTTCGGTGTCGCTTTTAGAGCGAAACCAGAACCCGGCTGCCTCCAACTCGGCGCGAAGCTCGCGGTAGTTGTAGAGCTCGCCGTTGTAGGTGACCACATAGCGGTGGTCGGCGCTGATCATGGGCTGGTGCCCACCGGGCGACAGGTCAATGATGGCCAAACGCCGGTGGCCCAGGCCCACGGGCCCTTCAATCCAGTGGCCTTCGCCATCGGGCCCGCGGTGGGCAATGGCGTCGGTCATGCGCTGCAGGATGGCGGGCGACACCGCGCCGCCCTTCAGATCCACCAGCCCTGCAATGCCGCACATCTCAGGCGCCCCGGCCCAGCACCTGGGCAATCACGTGGTCTTGCTCGGCCTGGCTCATGCCGTGAAACAAGGGTAGCGAGATGCTGCAGTCGTTGGCCGCCCAGGCGTTGGGGAAGTCTTCCTTCTTCAGGCCGTACTTGTCTCGATAGAAGGCCAGCATGTGCACCGCGTGGGTGGCCGGCCGTGTGGAAATGCCAGCCTTGAGCAGTGCATCCATCCACTCGTTGCGGGCTGCGTTGATGCTGGGCACATTGCCCGGCGCCACTGGCTCGGGCTGAAACAGGCAGGCGTAGCTTTGGTAGCCATGGGTCATGCCACCTGGCCTGGCAGGCGTACGCAGCCACGGCAGGCCTGCAAAGGCCTCGTCGTAACGCGCGGCCAAGTGGCTTCTTTCGGCCAAGATGGCGTCGGCTCGCTGCATCTGGGCCACACCCAGAGCCGCCTGAAAGTCGGTCATGCGCTGGTTGTAGCCAGCGTCCGGGTGGTCGGCCAGCAGATAGGGGCGCGGGCCATGGTGGCGCTGCAGGTCGCTCATGGCGGCGCCGTGGTCCCGCAGGCGGCGCAGCTTTTCGGCCAACGCGTCGCTGTTGGTGGTGACCATGCCGCCTTCGCCGGTGGTGATGGCCTTGCGCGGGTGAAAGCTGAAGCAGCCCGCGTCGCCAAAGGTGCCCACGTGCTGGCTGCCGATGCGGCTGCCAAAGCCGCAGGCAGCGTCTTCCACCACCCAAAGGCCATGGCGTTCAGCCAAAGCTTGCACCGCCTGCATGTCGGCCGCCAGGCCAAACAGGTGCACCGGCAAGATGGCCTTGGTGCGTGGCGTTAGCAGCTTTTCGGCCTGCGCAACGTCAAGGTTGAAGGTGTTCAGGTCAATGTCGCAAAACACCACTTTGCCGCCCAGGTGCTCCACCACGTTGGCGGTAGAGATCCAGGTAAACGCTGGCACGATGGCCTCGTCGCCCGGGCCAAAACCCAAGGCCGCCAAAGACAGGTGCAGCGCCGTGGTGCAGGAGGTCACGGCCACCGAGTGCTTGGCCCCCACAAAGGCCGACCAAGCCTCTTCAAAGGCCCGCACTTGCGGCCCCTGCACCAGCCAGCCCGAGCGCAATGGTCCCAGCACGCTGGTGATCTCAGCTTCGGTCAGCGACGTCCTCGCAATGGGGACATTAAAGGCGGGCGCGCTCAAGCGGGCAACCCCACCGCCTGGCGGCGGGCTGCCACCTCGGCCTTGTGGCTGGCACGCCAGTCAATCAGGCGCTTCAAGCCTTCCATCAGGTCGATGGTGGAGGTAAAGCCGATCTCCTTGCTGGCCTTCGCCGGGCTGCCAATGCGGTTGCGCACCAGCGTGGCCTGGCTGCGCGGGGCGTACTGGATGGGCTTGGCAGAGCCAGTGAGCTGGATGAGCATTTCAGCCAGCTCTTTCAGAGAGGTGCGCTTGCCCGTGCCCACGTTGTAGAAGCTGTCCACCACGTCTGCCCGCATGGCGCACACGTTGGCCAGCCCACAGTCTTCCACGGCTACAAAGTCAAAGGCTTCCGAGCCGTCGCCCATGATGGTGGGGCTGTCGCCCTTGTCGATGGCGTCCAGCATCTTCATGATGACGGCGATGTAGGCGCCGTGATAGTCCTGCCGCGGGCCATACACATTCATGTAGCGCAAGCCCACAAAGTTGAGGCCGTAGAGGTGGTGGAAGGCCCGCAGCATGGCCTCGCCGCAGATCTTGGTGGCGCCGTAGAAGTTCTTGTTGTTGAAGGGGTGGTCTTCCGTCATGGGCTCTTGCACCGCGTCGCCATACACCGACGCCGACGAGGAATAGACCAGACGCTTGACACCCTTGGCCACACAGGCCTCCATCACATTGAAAGTGCCGCGCACGTTCACGTCAAACGCGGTACGGGGGTATTCATGGCATTGCAGCAACCACAAGGCCGCCAGGTGGAACACACCGTCAGCGCCGTCGATAGCGCTTTGCAGGATGTCGGTTTGCATCACGTCGCCACCCACGTCGTAAATGCGCACACGCGGGTCCTTGAGGGCATCGGTCAGGTTCTCGGTGCGGCCACGGACAAAGTTGTCGTAGACCACCACTTCTTTGATGTCGTGTTTCAGCAGATGGTCCACCGTGTGTGAACCAATCAGCCCTGCGCCGCCAATGACGACCAGCTTCTTGCCGCGAATGTCCATGGTTTGCCTTTCAGTCAGAACTCAATGTGCGTGGGCTGCAAGCGCCCTGACTACGCGCTCTTGCGTGGCCTCATCCAGGTCGGCGCTCATGGGCAGGCTCATCACCCGGGCGGCCGCCCAGTCGCTGTTGGGTGTGCAGTCGGGGCAGCACAAGTGGGTGTACGCCGGCTGCTTGTTCAGCGACACGGGGTAGTGCACCGCCGTGGGAATGCCTTGCGCCTGCAGGGCGGCCTGCACCGCTTCACGGTTGTCCACAAACACGGTGTACTGGGCCCACACGCAGTCGCGGTCGGCCCGCACCGCCAGGCGGCCCACTGGGGCACCAGCCTGCTGCAGCAGGCGGCCGTATGCCGCACCCAGTTCGAGGCGGCGGGCAATTTCCCACTCAAAGCGTTGCAGCTTGCCCAGAATCACCGCGCACTGCAGGGTGTCCATGCGGCCGCCCACGCCTATGCGGGTGTGCACATAGCGCTTGCTCTGCCCGTGCACGCGGATTTCGCGCAAGGCCTGGGCCAGCGCGTCGTCGCTGGTGAACAGGGCACCACCGTCGCCATAGCAGCCCAGGGGCTTGCTGGGAAAGAAGCTGGTGCAGCCGATGGTGGACAGGTTGCAGCTTTTGCGGCCCTTGTAGCTGGCGCCAAAGCTTTGTGCGGCGTCTTCAATGACAGCCAGGCCATGCCGGGCAGCCAGGGCGCTGATGGCGTCCATATCCGCCACCTGGCCATACAAACTGACGGGCATGATGGCCTTGGTGCGCGGCGTGATCTTGGCCTCGATGAGGTTGGCGTCGATGAGGCCGGTGTCACGCTCGATGTCCACGAACACGGGCTTGGCCCCGGCCAGCACAATCATCTCGGCCGTGGCGGCAAAGGTGAAAGGGGAGGTGATGACCTCGTCGCCAGGGCCAATGCCCAGGGCCATCAGGCTCATCAATAAGGCCTCAGTGCCGCTGGCGCAGGTGATGCAGTGCTTGGCCCCGATGTAGGCGGCCAGTTTCTCTTCCAACTCCTTCACCTCGGGCCCCAGGATGTACTGGCCATGGTCCAGCACCTTCTGGATGCGCGCGTTGATGTCGTCGCGCAGGGCGGCGTATTGCGCCTTCAGGTCGATGAACTCGATCTTGGGTGGGTTGCCAGTCATTGCTCAGGCCTCCTTGGGTTGGCAGCTCAGTTGGCCACCTTCAAGCACATACACGTCGCCGGTGTGCGGGCATGTCCAGCTGCCCTCGCCTTGCAAGGGCAGCGCAACCCGCTCGCCAAAGCGGCTCATCCAGCCAATCTGCCTGGCGGGCACACCGGCCATGAGGGCATAGGCCTTGACGTCGCGGTTGATCACCGCGCCCGCCCCCACAAAGGCGTACTCGCCCACCGTGGTGCCACACACGATGGTGCAGTTGGCCCCCAGGGTGGCCCCTTTGCGCACCAGGGTGCGGCGGTACTCGTCCTTGCGGGTCACTGCGCTGCGCGGGTTGTAGACGTTGGTGAACACCATGCTGGGGCCGCAGAACACGTCGTCTTCCAGCGTCACCGCGTCGTACACCGACACGTTGTTCTGGATCTTCACGTTGTGGCCTATGGCCACGTCGTTGCCCACAAACACGTTCTGCCCCAGCGAACAGCGCTCGCCAATGCGGGCCCCTGCGCACACATGGGCAAAGTGCCACACGCGGCTGCCCGCGCCAATCTGGGCGCCTGCGTCGACGATGGCGCTGGGGTGCACCGTGAACCCGGTTGTGCTCATGGCTTCAGGTTTCCAGCGGCAGCGACACTTCGCGCCCGTCACGCGCCGCCTGGTAGGCGGCAATCAGCAGCTCCAGCGACTTCAGGCCTTCGCGGCCGTCGGTTTCAGGCTCGGCCTGGCCGCGCATCACCTCCACCACATTGCGGTAGTACAGCGGGTGGCCAAAGCCATAGACCGAGGTGGTCTGGTAGTTGGCATTGGCAATGTCGGCGTCGTAGTCGCGCTGGTCGGCAAACTGCCAGGTCTGAATCTCGTTGACAGCCACCCCGCCCACCCGCACGGTACCCTTCTCGCCCAGGATGGTGATGCTGCCCTCCAGGTTCTGGGGGTAGGTGAGCATGGTGACGCTCATGGAGCCCAGGGCCCCGTTGCGCCACTTGACGTTGAGCACCCCGGTGTCTTCCACCTCGATGTCGCGGGTGGTGCTCATCATGGCGTGAATGCGCTCCACCGGGCCAATCAGCCAGTCGAGCAGGTCTACGTAGTGGCTGGCCTGGTTCATAAAGGCGCCGCCATCAAACTCCCAGGTGCCACGCCAGGCAGCCTGGTCGTAATACGACTGCGGGCGTGTCCAGAACACGTTCACCTGCACCATGTGGATCTTGCCGAAGCGCTTTTCGTGGATGGCGCGCTTGAGCAGTTGCAGCGTGGTGTTGCGGCGGTTCTGCTTGACGACAAACAGCCGCACATTGGCCTCGTCGCAGGCGCGCACCATGCGCAGGCCGTCGTGCCAGCGGGTGGCCATGGGCTTTTCGGTCACCACATTCACCCCGGCCGCCGCGGCCAGGGCTGCCTGTTCAGGGTGCAGCCCGCTTGGCGTGCACAGCGAGACGATGTCGGGGCGCGCCTCTTCCAGCAGCTGGCGCAAGTCGCGGTAGCCGGGCACGCCGTACTTGGTTGTGTGGGTGGCCAGCACCTGGGCGTCGGTGTCGCACACCGCGCAAAGCTCCAGGTCAGCGGCGTGCTTTTCGATGGAGCCAAAGTGGTTGGCGGCAATACGGCCGCAGCCCACGATGGCAATGCGGATCTTCCGGCCGGTGATGATGTTGAACTGACGCATCCATCCCCTCTCAGTGCTGGCTCGTCAACGGTTCTGACGATGACGACACTTCTTTCCTCAACTGCTCAATTTCCCGTTGCAGGGCCTCGTACTCGGCCACCTTGCGCTTCAGGAAGGCGGCGGTCAGGCGCGACTTCTGCGCAATGCCGCTGGGCGTGAGGAGATAGGCATAGCCCAGCTTGTGCTGGCTTTGCCGAAAGTTGTGCATCTTCACAAAGCCCTTGTCCACCAGGGCCTTCAGGCAGTAGTTGATGCTGCCCAGGCTGATGCCCAACTGGTTGGCCAGGTCGCGCTGGCTCACGTCGGGCTGCGCCTCAATGCGGCGCAGCACCTCGTACTGCAAGGTTTCGTGGAACTCGCTGCGGCGCTGCTCTGGCGGTTGGGCCATGGAGCCACCGGAGGGGGTTGGGGTTGCTTCGTTCATGTGGTGAACGGATTCTGCCAGATTGTGTTCACGGCATGAACAATGCACCGCAACGGTGCATTGCCGCGACGTTTAGACCTTGTAGAAGCGGCGATACCAGTCGATGAACCGGGCTACGCCGGTGGCAACTGCAGTGGCGGGTTTGAAGCCCACCCAGGCATCCAGCGCGGCGGTGTCTGCTGTGGTGGCCTGCACATCGGCCGCCGGCATGGGCTGAAGGTTCAGCGTGGCTTTGAGGCCCAGCGCCTTTTCAATGGCGGCGATGTAGTCCATCAAGGGCACAGGCTGGCTGTTGCCGATGTTGAACACCCGGTAAGGCGCATGACTCAGCGCGGGGTGCGGCTGGGCGCGGTTGTAGGCAGGGTCGGGCTCGGCTGGCCGGTCTAGCACCCGCACCACGCCTTCGGCAATGTCGTCCACATACGTAAAGTCGCGCACCATCTGCCCATGGTTGAACACGGTGATGGGCTCACCGGCCAGCATGGCCTTGGTGAACAGAAACAAGGCCATGTCGGGCCGACCCCAGGGGCCATACACCGTGAAAAAGCGCAGGCCGGTGGTGGGCAGGTTGAACAGGTGGCTGTACGAATGCGCCATCAGTTCGTTGGCCTTCTTGGTGGCTGCGTACAGGCTGATGGGGTGGTCCACGCCCTGCCCTTCACCAAACGGCAGCTGCGTGTTGCTGCCGTACACGCTGGATGTGCTGGCGTACACCAGGTGCTTCACGCCCTGGTGGCGGCAGCCCTCCAGCACATTCACAAAGCCCTGGAGGTTGGAGTCCACATAGGCGTGGGGGTTGACCAGGCTGTAGCGCACGCCCGCCTGCGCCGCCAGGTTGACCCCGCGTCGGGTTGATGCTGGCTGAACAGGGCCGCCATGGCCGTGCGGTCGGCAATGTCCACCTGCGCAAAGCTGAACCCGGGCAGGGCCGTCAGCCGCGCCAGGCGGGCCTGCTTGAGCGACACGTCGTAATAGGGGTTGAGGTTGTCCACCCCCACCACCTCGTCGCCACGCGCCAGCAGCTTTTCGGCCACGTGCATGCCAATGAAGCCGGCCGCGCCGGTGAGGAGCACCTTCATCGGCCTAGGCTCCTAGGCACGTGCAACACGCCTTCAAGAA
>CAZRRW010000060.1:0-4677 GCA_964602505.1 uncultured Burkholderiaceae bacterium | reverse complement strand
CGAGGTCACAGCCGCGCGTCAGCACTACCGGCTGGCAGGATGCCTTTGACGTCATAGATCACGGCACCCGGCTCGCCAAACGCCCGTACCCCGTCAGCGCCAAGGGCGGTGAACTCGCGGTGGCCCACGGCCAGCACCACGGCCGCGTAGGCGCCCGGCTGAGGCGCAGCCCTTAGGCAGGCCAGGCCGTACTCGTGCTGGGCCTCGGCCACGTCAATCCACGGGTCGTACACATCTACCTGCGCGTTGTAGGCCTTCAGGGCAGTGACGATGTCCACCACCTTGGTGTTGCGCAGGTCGGGGCAGTTCTCCTTGAAGGTCAAGCCCAGCACCAGCACTTTGCTGCCGAGCACCGGCTTGCCCTTGCGAAGCATCAGCTTGACCGTCTCGTCGGCCACGTGGGCGGCCATGCTGTCGTTGATGCGCCGCCCCGCCAGGATGACTTCGGGGTGGTAGCCCACCTCTTGCGCCTTGTGGGTCAGGTAGTACGGGTCCACGCCGATGCAATGACCGCCCACCAACCCAGGGCGGAAGGGCAAGAAATTCCATTTGGTGCCTGCAGCGGCCAGCACCTCCAGGGTGTCGATGCCAAGCCGGTTGAAGATGAGGCTTAGCTCGTTCATGAGAGCGATGTTCAGGTCACGCTGGGTGTTTTCAATCACCTTGGCGGCCTCGGCCACTTTGATGCTGCTGGCTAGGTGCGTACCCGCGGTAACCACCTGGCGGTAGAGGGCGTCTACCTCGGCACCAACGGCCGACGTGCTGCCGCTGGTGACCTTCTTGATGGTGGGCAGACGGTGCTCTTTGTCGCCTGGGTTGATGCGCTCGGGGCTGTAGCCACAGAAGAAGTCTTGGTTGAAGCGCAGGCCGCTCACCTGCTCGAGCACTGGGACGCACACCTCTTCGGTGGCACCGGGATAGACCGTGGACTCATAGATGACCACATCTCCCTTCTTCAGGGCCGCACCCACCGTTTGGCTCGCCTTGACCAAGGGCGTCATGTCAGGGCGGTTGGCTTTGTCCACCGGGGTGGGCACGGTGACGATGTACACCTGCGCCTGCTTGAGATCGGCAGTGTTGGCGCTGTAACGCAAGTGCTTTGCTTCAGCCAGTTCTGCAGGGCTGCATTCAAGTGTGTGATCCTGCCCCCCAGCCAACTCGGTAATGCGGGCCGCATTGATGTCGAACCCGATGACGGGACGCACCTTGCCGAACTCAACAGCAAGCGGAAGGCCTACATAGCCAAGGCCGATGATGGCGAGCGTTTTGTCTTGAAATGCCATAGAGGTATGAGTCAGGAAAACGAGCTATCCGACAACAGGGGAGCTTGCGAGTCGCGAGCCGACAGAGCAGGTTCCCCTTGCAGCGGCCAGTCGATGCCAAGGGTGGGGTCGTTCCAGCGTATGCTGCGTTCGGCTTCTGGGTGGTAGTAGTCGGTGGTTTTGTACAGAAAGTCAGCCATTTCGCTCAGGACGAGAAAGCCATGCGCGTAGCCCGGCGGAATCCACAGCTGACGGCAATTGTCGCCGCTCAGCGTCACACCTACCCATTTGCCGAAAGTTGGAGAGGCTGGGTTCACGTCAGCTGCCACATCAAACACCTCCCCGGACACCACCCTGACCAGCTTGCCCTGGGCATGCGGCGCCACCTGCCAATGAAGACCACGCAAGACCCCACTGGCACTGCGGCTGTGGTTGTCTTGCACGAAGCGCACGTCCAGACCAGTGGCTTTATGGAAGACGCGCTCGTTCCAGCTTTCCAGGAAGAAGCCGCGCGCGTCGCCGTGGCGCACCGGCTCCAGCACCAGCACGCCCGGCAACGCGGTGGGAATGGCGTTCATGGTGGGCCTTCAGCGCAGCACCGGGTCCACCAGCAACTGCCGCAAGTAGCCACCGTAGCCACTCTTGCCCAGGGCAGCGGCCAGCCGTTCCAGCTGGTCGGCGCTGACCCAGCCGGCGCGAAACGCCACTTCCTCGGGGCATGCCACCTTCAGCCCCTGGCGGCGCTCAAGCGCCGCAATGAACTGCCCCGCCTCGAGCAGGCTGTCGTGGGTGCCGGTGTCCAGCCAGGCATAGCCTCGGCCCATGATCTCGACCTGGAGTTGCCCCTGGCGGAGGTAGGTGGCGTTGACGTCGGTGATCTCCAACTCGCCGCGAGCACTGGGCTTGATGCTGGCTGCGATGTCGCAAACCTGCGTGTCATAGAAGTACAGGCCCGTCACGGCATAGCTGCTCTTGGGCTGGGCCGGCTTCTCTTCGATGCTGATGGCCCGCTGCTGAGCGTCAAACGCCACCACGCCGTAGCGCTGGGGGTCGTGCACGTGATAAGCAAACACGGTGGCCCCCTGCGAGCGGGCATTCGCCTGCGCCAGCAGGCCCGCGAGGTCGTGCCCGTAGAACAGGTTGTCGCCCAGCACCAGCGCACTGGGCGCGCCGCCCACGAACTGGCGCCCGAGGATGAAGGCCTGGGCCAGTCCGTCGGGGCTGGGCTGGACGCAGTAGCTAAGGGCCATGCCCCACTGGCTGCCGTCGCCCAGCAACTGCTGAAAGCGGGGGGTGTCTTCTGGGGTGCTGATGACCAGCACCTCCCGAATGCCCGCCAGCATCAAGGTGGTGAGCGGGTAGTACACCATGGGCTTGTCGTACACGGGCAGCAACTGCTTGCTGACTGCCAGCGTGGCCGGGTGCAGGCGAGTGCCCGCGCCACCAGCGAGGATGATGCCTTTGCGTGTCGACATGGTCTTGTTCAGGTGGCTGGGGGCGTGATTATTTCTGCCACGGCACGCGCCACCCCCATCTGCCAGTCTGGCAGGGTCAGGCCAAAGCACTCTTGCAACCGGGTGGTGTCCAAGCGGGAGTTGCGCGGCCGCTGTGCAGCCGTGGGAAAGGCTTCCGTGGCGATGGGCTCGACCTGGCCCGGGCCCACCCGCAGCGGGGCGCCCAGGGCCCTGGCCTGGGCCAACACCCCGCAGGCATAGCCATGCCAGCTTGTCTGGCCAGCCGCGGCCAGGTGATACAGCCCACCAAGACTGGGTTTGCCCTGGACCGCACGCAAGGCGTGCGCGGTGACGTCGGCAATCAGGTCAGCGCCAGTGGGCGATCCGATCTGGTCACTCACCACCCGCAAGTGGTCCCGCTCGCAGCCGAGGCGCAGCATGGTGCGGGCAAAGTTGTGGCCCCGGGCGGCGTAGACCCAGCTGGTGCGAAACACCAGGTGGTTGGCGGCGTGCTGCGCCACCGCCTGCTCGCCCGCCAGCTTGGTGTGGCCATAGACACTCAGAGGCCCAGTGGCGTCCGACTCGCGCCACGGGCGTTCACCGCTGCCGTCGAACACGTAATCGCTGGAGTAGTGCACCATCCAAGCACCAGCCGCATGGGCGGCCCGCGCCAGGACTGCGGGGGCCTGTGCGTTGATGAGGTCTGCCACCGCTGGCTCCGACTCGGCGCGGTCTACCGCGGTGTAGGCCGCCGCATTCACCACCACCTGCGGCTGGATGCGCCTGATGGTGGACGCAATGCCGTCCAGGTCGGCAAGGTCGCCGCACAGGCCCGCTTTCTGGGCGTTGCCCTGGCGGCCGAGCGCCACCAGCTCGCCCAGCGGAGCCAGGCTGCGCCGCAGCTCCCAGCCTACCTGCCCGTCGGCGCCAAACAGCAGGATCTTCATGCGGTGGTGGCGTACTGCTGGGCCACCCAGTCTCGATAGGCACCGCTTTGCACGCGCTGAACCCAGGCCGGGTGGTCCAGGTACCACTGCACCGTCTTGCGGATGCCCGTCTCAAACGTCTCTGATGGGCGCCAGCCCAGGTCGCGCTCGATCTTGCGGGCGTCTACTGCATAGCGGCGATCGTGCCCCGGACGATCCTTGACGAAGGTGATCTGCGAGGCATAGGACAGCCCGTCGCTGCGCGGGCGCATGGCGTCCAGCAACGTGCAGATGCTGTGCACGATCTCCAGGTTGGGCTTTTCGTTCCAGCCCCCAACGTTGTAGGTCTCGCCCAGCCGCCCTGCTTCCAGTACGCGGCAGATGGCCCTGCAATGGTCGGTGACGTGCAACCAGTCTCGCACCTGCTGGCCGTCGCCGTACACCGGCAGGGGCTTGCCCGCCAGGGCGTTGACGATCATGAGGGGGATCAGCTTCTCGGGAAACTGAAACGGCCCATAGTTGTTGGAACAGTGGGTCGTGAGCACCGGCAGGCCATGGGTGTGGTGCCATGCACGCACCAGATGGTCGCTGGCGGCCTTGCTGGCCGAATAGGGGCTGTTGGGGGCAAAGGGATGGGCCTCGGTGAAGGCCGCATCAGACGGGTTGAGCGAGCCGTACACCTCGTCGGTGGAGACGTGCACAAAGCGAAATCGCCCGTGCGCATCGCCCTCCATGCCCAGCCAATAGGCCCGCGCCGCCTCCAGCAGCCGAAAGGTGCCCACCACATTGGTCTGGATGAAGGCGTCGGCACCCGCAATCGACCGGTCGACATGCGACTCGGCCGCGAAATGAACCATGGCTTCGGGGCGGTGCTGCCTGAGCAAGGCCATCACCAGCTCAGTGTCGGCAATGTCACCCTGCACAAACCGGTGCCGCGGGTCATCCTTCAGGTCGGCCAGGTTTTCCAGGTTGCCTGCATACGTCAGCTTGTCGAGGTTGACCACCGGGCCACGGCCTTCGGCCAGCCAGTGCAAC
>CAZRRW010000059.1:0-12244 GCA_964602505.1 uncultured Burkholderiaceae bacterium | reverse complement strand
AGCCGCGCAGCTGGACCGACCACCTGCTGTGGCACCACGCCGCCCACACGGTGGATCTGTTCCAGTACCAGACCGGCAGCCCGGTGGTGAAGGCCAACGCGGTGCAGGGGCCGATCCACCCGACGCTGGGCATTGCCATGGACATGAGCATCCAGCTGCAGGCGGCCAATGGGGCCATCTGTACGCTGAGCCTGAGCTTCAACAACGACGGGCCGCTGGGCACCTTCTTCCGCTACATCGGCGACACCGCCACCTACATCGCCCGCTACGACGACCTGTTCAACGGCAAGGACGAGAAGATCGACGTGTCGAAGGTCGATGTGTCGATGAACGGCATCGAGCTGCAAGACCGCGAGTTCATTGCGGCCATTCGTGAGGGGCGCGAGCCCAACGCGAGCGTCGCGCAAGTGCTGCCCTGCTACCAGGTGCTGCACCAATTGGAGCAGCAGCTCGCGGCCTAACCCAGCCGCCACTAGACACCTACGCCCCACTGCCCATCACCCACCCCAAGCCCTTTCCTTTCCTTTCTTTCCAATTCATATTCACACGCGGGAGACAAACCATGAAACGCAAGACCTTCCTCGCCGGTGCCGCCTCGCTGCTGGTTGGCAGCACCCTCAGCCAAGGTGCCCGCGCCCAGGCCGCCTGGCCCAACCGCCCCATCCGCCTGGTGGTCAACTTTGCGCCCGGCAGCTCGCCTGACGTGCTGGCCCGCGCCCTGTCAGGCCCGCTGGCCACAGCACTTGGCCAGCCGGTGACGGTGGAGAACCGCGCCGGTGGCGGTGGCGTCATTGGTGCGGACGCAGTGGCCAAGGCCGCCCCCGATGGCACCACCTTCCTCATGGCCTCGGGCAGCTCGGCCTCCATCACCCCCTTCCTTACGCCACGCCTGCCCTATGTGATTGGCAAGGACCTGGTGCCCGTGGCCGCCGGTGCACGCATCGAGGTGTTTCTGGTGGCGCGCAGCGAGTTGCCCTTTGCCAGCAGCTATGCCGACTTCATCCGTCACGCCAAGGCCAACCCGGGCAGGCTGTCGTATGGCTCGCCGGGCAACGGCTCCTCGCCCCACATCGCAGGCGAGATGCTCAAGTCGCAGGCGGGCTTTTTTTCGGTGCACATCCCCTACCGTGGCTCCAGCCCCGCGCTGCAAGACCTGCTGGGCGGCCAGCTGGACTACTTGTTCGACCCGGGCATTGCCTTCCCGCATGTGCGCTCGGGCCGCCTGCGCATGCTGGCCGTGGGTGCCGCCAAGCGCTCGCCGCTGTTCCCCAATGTGCCCACGCTGGCCGAGCTGGGCCTCACTGGCTTTGATGCGGGCACCACGCACGGCTTCTGGGCACCGGGTGGTACGCCGCAGCCCATCATCGACCGCATGAATGCCGAGATCAACAAGGCCCTGGCCATTCCCTCGGTGGCCGAGGCCATCCGCGCCCTGGGTGCCGACGTCACCCCCATGAGCCCGGCGCAGTTTGATGCCGTCACCAAGGCCGACGCGCGCCGCTACGAGGCGATCATCAAGGAACGCAAGATCACGGCGGATTGAGTCACGTCGACCTCTAGAACGGTCATACTGGCGCAACCATAATGGTTGTGCTGGACACCTCGGTGTTGGTGGCTGCCGCGCACTCCAAGCGCGGTGCCAGCCATGCCTTGGTGGCGTCGCTGCCCAACCCAAAATTCCAATTCGCGTTGTCGGTGGCGCTGTACGCCGAGTGGCAGGCGGCCTTGACGCGCCCCGAGCACCTGCCCCCCGGCGCTTCGCCAGAACTGGCGCTGGGCTTTTGCCGCTAGCTGGCGTCTGTGGCAGTGCTGCAAGACGTGCACTACCTGTGGCGGCCGTTTCTGCGTGACCCAGACGACGACATGGTGCTGGAGTGCGCGGTGGCCTCGGGCAGCCGCCACGTCGTCACCCACAATGTGCGCGACTTTGCTAGAGCCCACGAGCTGGGTATTCAAGCACTTGCGCCCGCTGAGTTTTTGACCCTGTTGAGGAGCCTGCCATGAGCGCGTTGACCATTCGCCTGCCGAACTCAGTGCACGACAAGGTGCGCGAGCTGGCGCAACGCGATGAGATTTCCATCAACCAGTTCATCGCCAGTGCGGTGGCTGAAAAGATGTCTGCCGTGCTGACGCTAGACCACCTGAAACGCGAAGCGGCGGCCGGCAAGCGCACAGACTTTGAGCGCTTCTTGTCGCTGGCTCCCGATGTGGATGACGCGGCTGATGCGGCGTCCACCCACGCCGCTTGAAGAAGTGCCCTCACCCATGCGAGTAACCCAGATGAACGCAGCCTCTACCCAGCGCACCACGCAGCCACTAGGCCCCTTCACCGTCGAGGCCATTGGCCTGGGCTGCATGAACCTGAACCACGGCTACGGCCCCTCGGTGAGCGCCAAGCAGGGCCAGCGCGTGCTGCTGGGTGCGCTGGACGCCGGCTACAACTTCTTTGACACCGCCACGCTCTACGGCGGCGGCAAGAACGAAACCCGTGTGGGCGAGGTGCTGGGCCCCGTGCGCCGCAAGAACGTCGATGCCTTTGTGCTGGCCAGCAAGTGCGGCATGGGCATCGTGGCGCAGGACGATGGCAGCCGCAAGCGCGTGATTGACGGGCGGCCCGAGACCTTGCGCCGCGAGGTGGAGGCCAGCCTGAAACGCCTGCAGACCGAGGTGATTGATCTGTATTACCTGCACCGCTGGGACAAGAAGGTGCCCATTGAAGACAGCGTGGGCGAGATGAGCCGCATGGTCGAGCGCGGGCAGGTGCGGGCCATTGGCCTGAGCGAGGTGGGTGCCGCCACCTTGCGCCGCGCCCACGCGGTGCACCCGATCGCGGCCCTGCAGTCGGAGTATTCGCTGTGGACGCGCGAGCCCGAGATTGCGGTGCTGCAGGCCTGCGCCGAGCTGGGCGTGACCTTCGTGGCTTTCAGCCCGGTGGCGCGTGCCTACCTGTGTGGCCTGCAAGACCCGCAGGCCCTGCACGCCAGCGACATCCGCCGCACCATGGGCCGCTTCTCGGCCGACAACTACCCGCACAACCTGGCGCTGCAAGCCCGCTACCTGGCGTTTGCCCAGGCGCGTGGCCTGTCAGGTGCGCAACTGGCCAATGCCTGGGTGCTGGCCCAGGGCCTGCGCCGCGGGGTGCAGATGGTGAGCATTCCGGGCACGACCCGCCTGGATCATGCGCTGGAGAACTTCAAGGCCCGTGAACTGGCTGCCGCCTTGGCGCAGGACGAGGCCACCCTGGCCGAGCTGGACACCCTGATGCACACCCGGCTGGTGCGCGGCGCGCGCTACGACGCGCAGTCTCAGAGCGAAGTGGATACCGAAGTCTTCGCTTAGGCGGCCAGGCCCACGTAGTTCTCGGCCAGCGAGGTCTGCGCGGCGGTGGAGCTCATCAGGTAGTCGAGTTCGGCTTCCTGCACCCGCTGGCCAAAGCCTTCGGTGTCGGGGAAACGGTGCAGCAGCGACGTCATCCACCAGCTGAAGCGCTCCACCCGCCAGATCTTGCGCAGGGCGCGGGCCGAGTAGTCGTCAATGCCTTGGGTCGAGCCCTCGGCATAGCGTTGCACCAAAGCAGCGGCCAACATCTTCACGTCACTCGCCGCCAGGTTCAGACCCTTGGCCCCGGTGGGCGGCACGATGTGTGCGGCGTCACCCGCCAGAAACAGGTTGCCATGGCGCATGGGCTCGGCCACGTAGCTGCGCAGGGGCGCGATGCTCTTCTCGATGGACGGGCCGGTGACGATGCCCTTGGCTGTGTCTGGGTCCACTCGGGCGCGCAGCTCGTCCCAGAAGCGCTCGTCGGACCAGTCTTCCACCTTGTCGCTCAGCGGGCACTGCACGTAGTAGCGGCTGCGCACCAAGCTGCGCATGGAGCACAGCGAGAAGCCCCGCTCGGAGTTGCCATAGATGATGGCGTGGGGCGACACCGGCGGCACGTCGGCCAGCACGCCGAGCCAGCCAAACGGGTACTCGCGCATGAACTCCTTGAGCTTCTCTTTGGGGATGCTCTGGCGAGAAACGCCATGGAAGCCGTCGCACCCGGCGATGTAGTCGCACACCAGGGTGTGTTGCACACCGTCCTTCAGGTAGCGAATACTGGGCGTGGCGGACTCCAGGTCGTGCAGCGACACGTCTTGCGCCTCGTACATCGTCAGGCGCCCCACCTGGGCGCGGTGGTCCATCAGGTCGCGGGTCACTTCCGTCTGGCCATAGGCCGTGACCGTCTTGCCGCCCGTGAGCCGGGGCAGGTCGATGGTGTGCTTGGTGCCCGCGAAAGCCAGGGTCAGGTGCTCGTGTGGAATGCCCTCGCGCAGCAGGCGCGCGCCCACACCCGCCTCGACCATGGCATCCACCGTGGTCTGCTCCAGGATGCCCGCGCGGATGCGGCTGAGCACATAGTCAGCGCTCTGGCGCTCCACGATCACATGGTCAATGCCCGCCTTGTGCAGCAGGGCGCCCAGCAGCAGGCCTGCGGGGCCTGCGCCAACGATACCCACCTGGGTGCGTGTAGTCATGGGGTGTCTCCGGGGTTTGTCACAGCCAAGGCGCGCAGCTTAGAAAGCAGCGCGGCACCATGGGCACCGGGCCCGACGGCATTGGGCGATGATGGGTTGGGTTGTGCGATGATCGCGCAATGTCGCTACCAGCCTGGGCCGCACTGGCCCCTGCCGACCGGATTGACGGCGCCGCCAAGGCCTTTGCGGTGCTGGAAAGCTTCACCGCCGAGCGCCAGCGCCTGAACGTGACCCAGCTGGCCGAGCGGGCGGGCCTGAGCCGTGCCGCGGCACGGCGCCACGTGCTCACGCTTCAGGCCCTGGGCTACCTGGAGGGCGGTGACAACGAAAACGACAGGGGCTACTACTGGCTCAGCCACCGGGTGCTGCGCCTGGCAGGCAGCTACCTGGCGTCGGCCCGCCTGCCGCGCGCCGCGCAGCCAGTGCTGAACCGCCTGGCGGCAGCCACCGGACACGCCCTGTCGGTGGCGGTGCTCGACGGGGCCGAGGCGGTGATCGTGGCGCGAAGTGGCGAGCACCGCTTGTCAGGTGCGGTGCTGCCCTACGGCGTGCACCTGGGCGCGCGCCTGGCAGCGCATGCCACCAGCACCGGGCGGGTGATGTTGGCGGCCATGCCCCCCGCAGAACTGAAGGCCTGGCTGACCACCTGGCACCCCAAGGGGTTTGCCGCGCTCACCCCGCACACCCTCACCCACCGGCGGGACTGGCTGGCACGCCTGGCCCAGGTGCGCGAGGCGGGGCATTGCGAAAGCCATCAGGAACACGAGCTCGGCGTCTTTGCGCTGGCCGTGCCACTGCACGACAGCCGCAACCAGGTGGTGGCCGCCATGAACCTGGTGCATGCGCCGCTGCGTGGGGCGCCGCCCCAGCGCATGGCGCTGCACCGGCAGCATCTGGGGGCATTGCTCGACGCCGCAGCAGAGATGCGGCTGATGTTGTGATGATGTCGGGCATGAGTACCCCTTGTTCCCGCCTGGCCCTGCTGATGCTGCTGGCCTTGCCGCTGCTGGCGCAGGCCAACCCCAATCCCGCCCAGATCGACTGGCAGCGCATCGTGCCCACTGGGCAGCCTGCGTTTGAGATCGCCCGCACAGAGACCACCATAGGCCAATTCCGCCGCTTTGCCGAGGCCACCCGCACCGTGACGCGGGCCGAGCGCAACGGCGGGGGCGAGACCTTCGAGGCCGGCTGGACGCAGAAGCCAGGCTGGACCTGGCGCACCCCGTTTGGCCCGCCTGCCCGTGGCGCGGTGTCCGACGACGAACCTGCGGTGCACATCACCTTTGACGAGGCGCAGGCCTTCTGCGCCTGGGCTGCGCCGGCCCATCAGGGCCGCTTGCCCAGCGACGCGCAGTGGGTGGCGGCGGCCTACACCGAAACCCGCGACACGCCGACGGACGGCCTGGTCCGGGGCCAGCGCTACCGCTACCCCACGGGCGATTCGCCGCAGGGCGCGCAATGCCTGGGCGATTGCGGGGGCGAGGCGAGTGCGCGGGCCATCCGCCACGGCGCCAACCTGCCCCGTGGCGAGGGCCATGCCCTGGCGGGCAGCACCCGGCGGGGCGTGAACGGCTTGTTTGAGATGGGGGCCAACGCCTGGGAATGGGTGGACGAACCCCCGGGTGACCCGGCACGCCCGGCCGCCGACAAGCGCACCCGGGGCGGCTCGTGGTGGTATGGCGCTGCGCAGATGCGCGCCGACCACCTGCAAGGCAAGCCGCCGCAGACGGCGGTGGTCTACATCGGCTTTCGCTGCGTGCGCAACGGCCGTTGAACCAGGGCCCGCCCCTTCAGGGCGGCGGGGTCATGCGCTGCCACAAAAGGCGCGCAGGGCGTCCGCTGTTGCCGCAGGCAGCTCTTCAGGGATGAAGTGCCCGGCGGGCATGGCAAAGCCGCTCACCCGGCCAGCGCACTGCGCCTGCCACAGGGCCAGCGGCTTGAACAAGCGATGCACAACCCCACGCTCGCCCCAGAGCACCAGGGTGTCGCAGGCGATGCGCTGGCCCGCCTCGCGTGAGGCACGGTCATGCACGAGGTCAATGCCTGCGGAAGCACGGTAGTCTTCACACGCGGTGTGAATAGCGGCCGTGCGGCAGAAGCTGCGCTCGTACTCGGCCAAGGCTTCCGGTTCAACAAAGCCTGTTCCAGCCCCACCCCAGCCCCCAAGCTTGGTGTGCAGGTAGGTTTTGGCCAGTGCTGGGTCTGCGTCTGCGTCCAGCCCACCCACCATGCGCTCGGCCAGCGGCGCTGGCGTGATGAGGTGGAACCAGTGGTAGTACGCCTTGGCAAAGGCAAAGTCAGTGGCGGCGTACATGTCGAGCGTCGGCGCGATGTCGATCACGCAGAGCTTGGCCACCGCCGCCGGGTGGTCAAGTGCCAGGCGGTGCGCCACACGCCCGCCACGGTCGTGCCCGGCCAGGAAGAAGCGCTCGCAGCCCAATTGGCGCATCAAGGCCACCAGGTCTTGCGCCATGGCGCGCTTGCTGTAGGGGCTGTGCTCGGCGTCCGTGGGTGGGCGAGCCGAGTCGCCATAGCCCCGCAAGTCGGGCAGGACCAAGCGAAAGTCATCGGCCAGTTGTTGCGCCACGCGATGCCACATCACATGCGTTTGCGGAAAGCCATGCACCAGCAACAGCGCTGGCTTGCTGGTTTGCTGCCCAAAGCCGGCCGACACGCGGGCGTTGGCGACGATGCCTTCACCAAGGTCAAAGCGGCGCTGCTCAAACCCAGCGAACCAGCGGCTCGTCGTGGCCTCACTCATGCGGATGCTCGCTTCCCTGGCCAGTGCCAAGTTGCCGGAGCACGCCCTGCAAGGCATGCACCACAGTGGCGGCGCGTACCTCGGCCCGGCCACCCGGAAAAACCGCCCGCTCGGTGTGCGCCCGGGGCGGCTGCGGCGCTGCAGCGGCACCCTGGGGCCCCGCCAGCGCCCAGCCAAACCACACCGTGCCCACTGGCTTGCTGCGGCTGCCACCGTCGGGCCCCGCAATGCCGGTGACGGCCACGGTCACCTGGGCACGGCTGTGGGCCAGTGCGCCCAAGGCCATGGCGCGGGCCACTGGCTCGCTCACCGCGCCGTGGGTGGCAATCAGCGCCGCGTCCACGCCGAGCAGCTCGGTCTTTGCATCGTTGCTGTAGCTCACAAAGCCGCGCTCCAGCCACGCGCTCGAGCCGGGGATGGCGGTGCACACACCGCCGATCAGCCCGCCGGTGCAGCTCTCGGCCGTCACCAGCTTGAAGCGCTGGGCCAGCAAAGCTTCGCCCACGCGGCGGGCGAGGACTTCTAGCGCATCGTCATTCGGCAAGATCATGATTTATTCCGAAACAACACTTTCGAAGGAGTCCAAGTTCCAGCATGCTCATCTGCTCGCTTCAACCACTCACTGATGCGTGCTTGAGGTGCGACGGTCTTGCCCCAGTACTCCTCAATCACGCTCATTGGTAGTCGACGAGCGGCCTCGCGCATAGCGCTTTCCAGTAGCTTCAGCGACTCAATGATGTAGAGCCCATCAGGTCGCTTGTGATTGGGGTCTGACACGCTTCCTGCGGTGAACATATCGCGGGTTTGGTGAGCCAGAACTCCGTGGTAGGTCAGCAAATACAGCACGACATCGTCGTACTTTCCCCTTGTGCGGGAAGGCGCAACGACTTTGGGCGATAGCAGAACCGCCTCGGCGCGAAGCTGCGTTTTCTGATCGTCTGACAACGACGTGTAAAGCTTCACTTCAAGCGGCAAAGTATGAGCTTCGGTGCTTTCATCACTTAGCCACCACAGCCGCTCGCCAGGCTTTAGCCGCTTCTTTGCGTACTTGCGGACATGCTCCATTTTTTGGTGCATAGGCAGGCCACGAAATACGTCGTAGCTGACACCCATGGTCGCAAACAGAGACGCTGCACTAGTGGAGACGTCAACTTCAAAACGCGGGACGTGGGACGTTCGCACATGAACCACACTGTCTGCGTAAGCTCGCCACCGCACCTCGGGTGGCTGTGCCCCCATGTTGCCGAATACAACGTAGATTTGCTTGACCGACGCGACGCGGTTTGTCTCCAACACGCTGTTAGCAACGCTGCGCCATGTGTCAGCCACGGTGAACTTGACTTCAATGCCAAAGGCTCCGGCCGCAATATCGGGAAATTGCTGCGCGGGCGGCGTCAGCTCAACCGCAATGCCCAAAGGCGCAAGCCTGGATTGAGCCTCCTCTCGCACGCGTCGCTCGAAAGCTGCTGCATTAGAGAATTTCTGTTGCCTAGCTTCTTGGGTGAGCTTGGCGCAAAGCGCCTTTAGAACGTTTTCAAAGTCGCTGGAGGTCATGCGTTTTAACAACTTGCTTGCGTCGCGCATGACCATAACACCCGTGGCGGGTGCGTCAATTTATGTCAGGCAACGAGCAACCGCGCTGGCAACGTGCCAAGCCAGAACCGGTGGCACCGCGTTACCAACCTGACGCTCGGTTTCGCGCAACTTTGAGTCGAACAAAAACCAGTCGGGAAAAGACTGAAAGCGAGCCGCTTCGCGCATTGATATGCGACGAGGCAGTTCGTAGTGGAACTGGATGTTGCCGTGGCACTCGGCACGGATGGTGTAGCCCGGCCGATCCGCCCGCATGCGGCGACTGCCCTGCTCCGCGCTTGGGTTAGCTCGGCTCCATACATGGTTGATTGCTGGGTTTTCAGATAGCTCCATCAGGTCGCCAATCGCAGCGGCGGCTGTCAGATGATTTGGCTTGTCGTGGCTCGGCTTGGGCACCTCGAAGGGCCGAATACCAGGTGCCGTACCAACAATCATGACGCGCTCTCGCGTTTGAGGAACGCCAAAGTCAGCCGCAGAAAACAAATGCACGCCAACGTCATAGCCAAGTGCGCGAAAGTCGCTCAGCACGCGGTCTAGCGAGCTTTTGTTGTGGCGCATGAGCAGGCCCTTGACGTTCTCGGCCACAAAAACCTTCGGCCGGGTGCGGCGCACCACCTCCACCATGGCCCGGTACAAGCCACTGCGCTTGCCGTCGACCCCCGCCCCTTTGCCGTTGACCGAGATGTCTTGGCAGGGAAAACCGCCGATAACCAAGTCAGTTGACGCAGGCAAGGCCTCGAGTTGCTGCCAAATGTCGCCACAGCGAATGTGGGGGCCAATGTTCTTTGCATATGTTCTGCAAGCGGCTTCGTTGAAGTCGTTTGCCCACTGCAAGTCGAACGGATGGCGGGCGTAGGTCTTACCCAGGAACTTGAAGCCGCCACGAAAACCCAGATCCATGCCCCCACACCCGGAGAACAAGGACACAGTTGCGAACCGCTTTCCCTTGGGTTTCGCGCCGCTAGCGGCAAAATCTGCTCCTGCTTGAGGTTCGGGGAGCAGATTTGCTTGGCGAAGGTCGAGCATGTCACGAGTCTCCCGAGCGAATAGGCAGCACTGAAGATTCTTCCATCGATGGATAGATAAACAGCGGTGTTTTCCCTAATATCGCCACACGGCGACGGCCAGCAACGCCACGAAGGCAGCCATCAAGTCGTCAAACAGGATGCCAAAGCCCCCACGCCAGCCACGGGCCGTGTGGAACAACCCGTCGGCCCAGCCCACCGGGCCCGGCTTCAGCGCGTCGAGCAGGCGAAACAGCAGGAAGGCGCCGAACTGGCCCCACAGGCTGGTGGGCATGACCAGCCACAGGATGAGCCAGAAGGCGAGGATCTCGTCCCACACGATGGCGCTGGGGTCGGCCGTGGCCATGTGCGCGGCGGTCACGGTGCAGGCCCACCACCCCAGCCCGAAGGCAACGGCCAAGCCCAGGGCGATGTGCAGGTCGGTCACCTGCACACCCACGGCCGAGTTGTTGCGCCAGGCCTCGAACACCAGCCAGGCCACCCAGGCCCACAAGGTGCCCACCGTACCGGGTGCCACTGGGCTGAGCCCTGAGCCAAAACCCAGCGCCAGCCAATGCGCCGGGTGGCGCAGCATGAAGCGCCAGCTGGCCCGCACCGGCGCACGCGGCACGGGGCGGTGCCCCAAGGCTGCTTGTGCGTCAGCTTCGGGCTGGATGGCGGGCCATGGCGAACTCATGGGGCGATGATGCCAGCGAGAAAGCACCTGGCGCCCCAGAGTGAGCAGACACGGGCCAAATTCATTATTTAACGATGTTTTGAAATCTCTGTTTGACAGTTTGACAACTGAAATTTGAATTTCTAGTGTTCCGCCCAGCGCCGGAAACATTGAACCTATGTCGATGTTTTCAGGTGCGGGGCCGCGATCACATGTCAAGCGGCGGCAAAATGGTCGAAGCTGGCCCAGGCGCGAGCGTCAAGCACCTGCCCGCCACCCCGCACCACCGCGCCAGAGCCAGCCACCACCCGGCCGAAGCAGGTGACGCCGCAGCCTGCGGCGGCCGCGGCCGAGCGCACCGAGGCCGCCTGGGCGGGCGGTGCCGTGAAGCACAGCTCGTAGTCGTCGCCGCCGGCCAGGGCGCACAGGCGCTGCACGGCCAGGGGCTGAGCCAACAAGGCGCCGCTGGCCGCCCCGGCCAGCAGGGCATCGGCGTCCAGCTCAGCCCCCACACCCGAGGCGCTCAGCACATGGCCCAGGTCGCCCAGCAGACCATCGCTCACGTCGACCGCCGCGCTGGCGATGCCACGCAGGGCCACACCCAGGGCCACGCGAGGCGTGGGCCGATCCATGCGCTGGTGCACGGCAGCCGCCTCGGCCGTAGTGAGCAACACCGCGCCCCGGTGGTGCTCCAGCGCCAGGCGGGCATCGCCGAGGCCTGCGCTTCGGCGATTCGTGTCCGCGAGGCCCCCGTCCGCCGGGTGGCTCACCCACACGTCATCCCCCACCTGCGCCCCACTGCGCAGCAAAGCCTGCCCAGGCGGCACCTGGCCCAGCACCGTCACGGTGATGGCGAGCGGGCCGCCGGTGGTGTCGCCCCCCACCAGGGCGATGTGCTGGTCTCGGGCCAGCGCCAGCAGGCCGCCCGCAAACGCCGCCAGCCACGCTTCGTCCACCTTGGGCAGGGTGAGCGCCAGGGTAAAGGCCAAGGGCGCCGCGCCGCAGGCGGCCAGGTCGCTCAGGTTGACCGCCAGCACCTTGTGGCCCAGGGCCTCTGGGTCGACTGTGGGGAAGAAGTGCCGGCCTTCAACCAAGGTGTCGGTGCTGATGGCCAGCTGCTGGCCCGGGCCAGGATTGAGCAGGGCACAGTCGTCGCCCACGCCCAGCCAGCCCGGCGGCAGGGTGGCGGCAGTGGGGGCGAAGAATCGGGCGATCAGGCCAAACTCGGTCATGGCAGGTTCAGATGTGCATGAAGTGGGAAGGTCTTACGCAGTTTCGCGCATGAGGGCGGCACCCTTGGGGAGTAAGCTACGCGGCCCTGACGTACTCCGGCGCCATTGGCCGCGGGTTTTGCGCTGGCCCAGCGCGCCATTGCCTCATGACCATGCCCCAATTTGAACAGCCCAGCCAGGAAGACAAACGCGCGGAGTTGCGCCGCGCGGCGCTGGAGTATCACGAGCGGCCCACCCCCGGCAAGGTGGCCATCGCGGCGACCAAGTCGCTCACCAACCAGCGCGACTTGGCCCTGGCCTACAGCCCTGGCGTGGCTGCGCCCTGCGAAGAGATTGCCAAGGACCCCTCGGCCGCCTTTCGCTACACCAGCCGCGGCAACCTGGTGGCCGTCATCACCAACGGCACGGCCGTGCTGGGCCTGGGTGACATCGGCCCGCTGGCGGCCAAGCCGGTGATGGAA
>CAZRRW010000058.1:0-12254 GCA_964602505.1 uncultured Burkholderiaceae bacterium | reverse complement strand
CCCGAGACCTTTTTGCCTGGCAACGCGCTCGTCAGAAATAGTGTGAACAGGCCCTAGGTGGCCGCAGACGCGCGGCGGCGGCGCGAGCCTCTCGTGTGCCTTGGGCTGGGCTAGCCTCGGCTCAGCAGGCGCGTGGCCAGTTCGGCCAGGCCACCCAGGCCCCCCTCGGGCGCCTGACCGTCTGGCGTCAGCCGATCCACCAAGCCAGGCAGGTGCTGCGAAATCAGCTCAGAGGCCTGGGCTGGATCCACCCCAAACCTCGCGGCCAGGCTGCTGACAGCGTCTGAACCCAGTACGCTCTGGATCTGCTCGGCGCTCACCGGCAGGTTCTCTCCCTTGCCCACCCAGCTGGCGGCCACTTCCCCCAGGCCACCCTGCTGGAACTTCTCCAGCAAACCGCCCAGACCACCCTGTCCGCCGTCATTGCTGAGCAAGTCGAGCAGGCCGTTGAGCACATCCCCTTGCGCACCACCGGCACCCGCGAGCTTGTCGCCCAAGGCCTGCGTGGCTGCGCCAACAATCGAATCCAACAAACCCATGTTCGCCTCCAGAAATGAGCTCAAAAGAAGTGTGTCTATGAATTCTGCGTTCTCGGCGCGACGGCTGCCAACCAGGCCACCGCCACGCCGATCGCCGCGATGGGCAACAGGGAGCCCAGGTTCAACAGCGTCCAGCCCTGGGTGGTGATGAGCGCGCCGGAGCTGAAGCTGGATGCCGCCATGGTGGCGAACACCCAGAAGTCCATCGTGGCCTGGGCCTGCGTTTTCTCTTCCGCGCGGTAGTGCTGGGTCAGCAACGTGGTCCCCCCCACGAACAGGAAGTTCCAGCCCACGCCCAGCACGAACAGGGCCACCAGAAACTGCATCAGGTCGGTGCCCGTGAGCGCAATGCCCACACACGCCAGGTTCAGGGCCACCCCAACGCCCATGATGCGAAGCACGCCAAATCGCTTGATCAGGCCGCCAGTGAAGAAGCCGGGCACGAACATGCCGATCACATGCCACTCAAGGACGATGGCGATGTCGGCGAAGGTGTGTACCGGGGTCTTGCACATCTGCATGGCCAGCGGGGTGGCGCTCATCAGCAGGTTCATCACGCCGTAGCCCAGTGCCCCGCCCAGGATGGCCACCACAAAACCCGGCTGGCGCAGCAGCTTGCGTGGGCTGCGGCCCTTGGGCGCATTGGCCTGCGGTGGCGCGTGGTCGGGGAAGCGGATGAGGCTGACCACCACCAGCGAGGCCACGGCAATCAGCACCAGGGCGGCATAGGCCCCGGCAAACTGCACCGCGAACAGGTCCTTGGTGTAGTTGGCCAGGTTAGGCCCCAGCACCCCGCCGAGGATGCCGCCTGCCAGCACCAGCGAGATGGCCTTCTCCTTGAACGCGGGCGCCGCCAGCTCGGTGGCGGCAAAGCGGTACAGCGACGCGTTGGCGCTGTAGTAACCCGCGATCACCGTGCCGCACACGAGCAGCCAGAAGTTGGCGCTGGCGGCCCCAAAGGCACACACGGTGGTGGAGACCGCCGCGATGAGCAGGCCGATCTGGAAAGAGCGCTTGCGCCCGAAGCGCCGCTGGCTGCGGGCCACCAGCGCCGTCGACAGCGCGCCGCCCACCACATAGCCAGTCACCGGGAGGGTGGCCATCCAGGCGCTGGGCGCCAGGGCCAGCCCCACCAAGCCATTGATGGCGATGAAGACGACGTTGTTGGTGAGGAAGAAGCCTTGGCACAAAGCCAAGAGTGCCAAGTGGCGGTTCATGCCCCGATGGTAGGGCCTGGCTCAGGTGCCCAGCGGGCGGCCAGCAACGCAGACAAGACCACCAGCGGCGCGGTTTCGGCGCGAAGGGTCAGCGGGCCGAGCGCCACAGGCTTGAAGCCTGCGTGGCGCGCGGCGGCCTCCTCCGCAGCGGTGAGGCCGCCCTCCGGGCCGGACAAGCAAAGCAGATCGGGCGCGGGAAGGCTGCTCTGCCCCAGACTGGCCAACGCGGCGGGCAGGGCTTGCGCATCGCCTGCCAGTGACAACACCCACTTTTCGCCGGTCCAGCCGGAAGCCATGTCGCCAAGGAACTCGGTGGTGGAGCGTACGGGGTGAAAGCTGGGCACGGTGAAGCGAGCGCTCTGTTCGCATGCCGACACCGCCACGCCTCGCCAATGGCCGAGTTTTTTGTCGGCCCGCTCGCCGCGCATGCGCAGCACGCTGCGCTCTGCGATCAGCGGCATGAAAGCCACTGCTCCCAGCTCGGTGGCTTTCTCCACCAGCCAGTCCATGCGTTCATTCGCTGGCATGCCCACGGCCAGGGTGACGCGTGGTGTCGACGCGGCCCACGCCAGCGACGCGGGAGATTCGGCGAGCGCCATGCCCATGCGAACCTGCACGTCGCTGCGACCCATGCGCAGCACCTCTGCGGCGTGGGCGGGGCCTTGCCCGTTGAACACGGTGAGGGCGTGGCCTGGCTGCATGCGAAGCACCTGGGCGTGGCGGGCAGCGCCTGGGGGCAGGGTGAGCACATCGCCTGACCGCAGGTCGGCATCGACAAAAAAGCGGGGGGCCGACGCCATGCAGGGCCTGGGCACTCAGCGCAGCGAGTAGGCCACGGCGGCGGGTTCGGGGTCGTAGCGGTGCATCAGCCGGGCGAGTGGCGCCAGTTCGCGGTATCGGCTGAGCACAGGCCGGACATAGGCCCAGAACCGCGGGGTGTCGGCGAGGTACCGGGGCTTGCCGTCACGCAGGGTCAGGCGCGCAAAGATGCCCATCACCTTCAGGTGGCGTTGCAAGGCCATGAAGTCCACGGCCCGCCAGAACAGGCCGAAGTCCTCGGCAAAGTCGGCGGATCGCTCGCCGTGGTCTGCTCCAAGCACGCCCTGGGCTTTGGCTGCCTGCCAATAGCGGATCGTCACGTCCAGCACCACATCGTCGGGCCAGCTCACGAAGGCGTCCCGCATCAGGGAGGCGATGTCGTAGGTCACCGGGCCGTGCAGGGCGTCCTGGAAATCAAGCAGGGCCACGCCGCCATCTGGCTGCATCATCAGGTTGCGCAGCATGAAGTCGCGGTGCACATAGACCCTGGGGTGTTGCAGGCACTCATCAAGAACGGCCTGTGAGGCCGCCTGCCAGTCCGCGCGCTCGGCCTCACTCATCGGCCGCTGCAGGTGCTGGCCCACATACCAGTCTGCAAACAGATCCACTTCCCGGCGCATCACGGCAGCGTCGTACGGGGGCAGGACGTTGGGCTGGCTGGCGCGTTGCCACAACAGCAGCTGATGGATGGCGGCGCGCTGGAACGGCAGGGCCATTGCCGGGTCTGGCGCCCCGCCAGCCTGCGCCAAATGCTGCAGCACCGTGTGGGCCCCGACATCGCTCAGCAGCATGAAGCCCTGGGCCTCGTCCCAGGCCAGGACGTCGGGCACCTGGCAGCCCGCATGGCGCAGCAGACCCGCGATCCGCACGAAAGGCTCGCAGTTCTCGTGTGCTGGCGGTGCGTCCATCACGATGCGGTTGTCCCCGCCGTGTGTCGCAATTCGGAAGTAGCGCCTGAAGCTGGCGTCGGCAGAGGCCAGCGTCAGGCTGGCCGGCACCAGCTCGTGCGCGCGGGCCAAGGCGTTCAGCCAGACCATCAGCGCCTCTCCGCGAGCCGGGTCAGCAGCAAAGCTTTCGCGCAAAACCTGCATGGAATAATAGTTCAGATGACCTCGCGGATTCTCGCCCACGCTGAGGCGGCCGCGACGAAGGCCGTTCGCTGGCGCTTGATGCGGTCGGCTCTGGCCACAGCGCTGATCGGAGTCTGGTCGTCCCAAGGGGTCGCAGGAGAGGCGCCCCTCCTGCTCAAGCGCAGCGAGCAGCTGCGTGACTGGGGCTTGAAGAAGCCAGATGCCAACGAGCAGGCCGACAAGCTGCCCATATTTGTGCGAGGTGACCGGGTTGCGGGCCGCCCCGATCTCGAGACGGTGGCCGAAGGCCGCGCCGAGCTTCGCAGCCGAAGCGTGGTGCTGAGAGCCGACCGGCTGGAGTACTTTGCGCCGACCGATCTGGCCAAGGCCACCGGGCAGGTGCGGGTGCTACGGGACGGCAATCTCTTTACGGGCAGCGAGCTCGAGCTGACCACCGAGACCTTCGAGGGCTTTCTCACCCAAAGCAGTTTTCGCTTCCATCGCACGGGTGGTGAAGGCACGGCCGACCGCATTGACTTCCTGGGCCCCAACGAACTGGCGGGCCGCAATGTCACCTACTCCACCTGCAAACCTTGCGCCAACGGCTCGCTGGCCTGGCAGATCCTGGCTGGTGCGGTGCGTTTTGATCAGGTCGCTGACGAGGGCGAGGCCAAGGACGCGCGGATGATGTTCCTGGGCCGCACCCTGATGTCGGCTGGCAGTCTCGGCTTCCCCCTCTCCGATGCCAGACGCAGCGGCTGGCTGTCGCCGCAACTGGGCGCGGACACGCTCAACGGGATTGACGTGCTGATGCCCTATTACTGGAACATTGCGCCGAACCGCGACTTGACGCTGACGCCACGGATCGCGTCCAAGCGCGGTTTCGAACTGGGCAGCGAGTTTCGATACCTCGAACCGCTGTACCGCGGCGATGTTCGGGCGGACCTGATGCCCTGGGACACGTTGCGCAGACGCACTCGCTGGGCGGTGGCCACCCGCCACAGCCAGTCCTTCCCGGGCTTGCTGGGCGGCAACGGCGCAGCCAGTGTCTCGTTGAACCGGGTGTCTGACGACGACTACTGGAAAGACTCGCCTCGCGGTGTGTCGGCCCTCACCCAACGCCTTTTGTCCAACGAGGCCCTGGCCGCCTGGACCTCGGCCAATGGGCTGGTCACTGGGTTTGCACGTGCCCAGCAGTGGCAGACCTTGCAAGACATCGCCTCGCCGATCCGCCCGCCATATGGCCGCCTGCCGCAGGTGTTCGCACGAGTGTCACAGCCGAATCTGGGTGGATTTGACCTCACGGGTGAGGCCGATGTGACCCGGTTCGAGGCGCAGCAGATTGACCCGAGATTTGGTCTCGCCTCGTTCCCAAACGGCACGCGGGCCTTCAGCCGTGCCAGCCTGGGCTTTCCAGTCATTCAGCCCGGCTGGTACGTATCGCCCCGCCTAAGCCTGCATGCCACCCGCTACAGCATGGATGCCCGAGTCGGTGGCCCAACCGGGCAGACGCCTCTACCAGGCGCGACCAACGAGGCAACGCGTGTGGTGCCTACCGGCACCGTGGATGCCGGCATGTTCTTTGAACGGGATGCCAGCTACTTTGGCCGCTCCTGGCGCCACACGCTGGAGCCACGCCTCTTCTACGTCAACACGCCCTTCCGGCATCAGACGCAATTGCCTTTGTTTGACACGGGTATCGCAGATTTCAACTTTGCGTCCATCTTCACAGACAACACCTTCGCCGGAAACGACCGCATCGCCGATGCCAACAACCTGACGTTGGGGCTGACGTCCCGGCTGATCGATCCCTCCTCTGGGGTGGAAGGCCTTCGGGTTGGCCTGGCGCAGCGGTACCGCTTTCGCCAGCAGCGGGTTACGCTGAACCCGAATGAGCCCCCCGTCAGCGAGCGCTTCAGCGACACGCTGGCCGGAGCGACCGTGGGCCTGATCCCCAGCTGGCTGATCGATTCGGTGGTTCAGTTCAATGCGCGTGACGATCGGTTCGAGCGGATATCAACGGGCGTGCGCTACAACCCCACCCCCTACCGCACCCTGTCGGTGGCCTACCGCTACTCACGCTCCTTGAGCAACAGCATCGACGTGGGCTGGCAGTGGCCGCTGATGGGCGGCCCGGACGAGGTGCTGCCACGAGGCCAGGGCCTTGGCGCCGACCGCCTCTACACGGTGGGCCGCATCAACTACAGCCGAGCCGACCGGCGGATCACCAACGCCTTGGTGGGGTTTGAGTACGACGCCGGTTGTTGGCTGGGCCGGGTGGTGCTGGAGCGCGTGTCCCTGTCGCCCACGTCGGCCAACCAGCGAATCATGTTCCAATTGGAGTTTGTCGGCTTTTCTCGCGTCGGCATCAACCCACTCAGCGCATTGCGCCGCAATGTGCCCAGGTATCAGATGCTGCGCGAGACTTTGCCTGACGGCGTATCGCGCTATTCCAACTATGAATGATCGACGCCCTTCGCGCTCACTGGCTTGCGGTTTGGCAGCCCTGCTGGCGGTGCCGTCCTTGGGGTGGCCCACGCGGGTTCAGTCGCAATCCCTGCCGTCTGCCCCTGCGCGCATCGGGCCGTCGTTCTCTCCCAATCTGAGTCTGCCTGTCGCGCCCACCGGGCCTCGCCAGGCTGACTACATCGTCGCGATCGTCGATCAGGAGCCGATTACCAACGCCGAGATCCGAACACGCGCGGTTCGGGCCGAACAGGAGATGGCGCGCCAAGGCGTGCCCATGCCGCCGCGCCAGGAGATCCTGCGGCAAGTGCTGGAGCGCCTGCTGGACGAACGGGCGCAGCTGAGTTTCGCCAGGGACACCGGCCTGCGCGTTGAGGACGCGCAGGTGGAGCGCACCATCAACGGCATCGCGCAGCAGAACAACCTCAGCATCGCCCAGCTGCGAGCACGCCTGCAGCAGGACGGCGTGTCCTTCAGCCAGTTTCAGACCGACGTGCGCAATGAGATCATGTTGTCGCGTCTGAGAGAGCGCGATGTGGAGCCGCGCATCCGCATCACCGACGCAGACGTAGACACCTTTGTGGCCGAGCAGCAGAACCTTCAAGGGACTGATCAGCTCGAACTCAATCTGGCGCAGATTCTTGTTCGCGTGCCTGACAACGCAACGCCCGAACAGGTGAACGTGCTGCGCGCAAGGGCGTTTGACCTGGCACAGCGCGCCCGCAGCGGCGGAGACTTCGCCGCCCTCGCTCGCGAGTTCTCCGAAAGCCCGGAGCGCGCCCAGGGCGGCGCGTTGGGCCTTCGCCCCGCTGCGCGCCTGCCTGAGCTGTTCGTCAACGCGGTGGCGAGCTTGCGCCCGGGCCAGGTGAGCGAGGTGGTGCGCTCTGGGGCGGGCTTTCATGTGCTGCGGGTGATCGAGCGCCGCCAAGGGGGCTTGGCAAGTGCCATCGTGCAGCAGACCCGTGCCCGCCACATCCTGCTGCGGGTGTCTTCGCAGTTCACCGAGACACAGGCGGTCGAACGCCTGCGCGAGGTGCGCGCCCGCGTGGAGTCAGGCGCTGACTTCGCCGCATTGGCTCGCGAGTTGTCGCAGGACCCAGGCAGCGGCCCCAACGGAGGTGACCTCGGCTGGGCCAACCCTGGCCAGTTTGTGCCTGAGTTTGAGCAGGCCATGATGACGCTGCGGCCAGGCCAGGTGAGCGCACCAGTGGTCTCGCGTTTCGGCGTTCACCTGATCCAAGTCCAGGAACGCCGCACCAGCGAGCTTGGCGTGCAAGAGCAGCGGCAGATTGTGCGCAACATCCTCAGAGAGCGCCGCTACCAAGCCGCCTATGACGACTGGGCGCGTGAGATCCGTGCCCGGGCGTATGTTGAACTGCGCGACCCGCCGCGCTGAGCGCTCCCTCCCACAAGTCCGCCGCACGGGCGTCGTGCGGCTGCGCGCGCGCGCCTATTGACACCTGGCGCCATGCGCCATTTGCCACGCAAACGCTTTGGCCAGCACTTCCTGGCTGATGGGGGTGTGATCGACTCGATCATCCGCGCCATCGCGCCCCGGCCCGGCGATCGCATGGTCGAGATCGGGCCCGGGCTTGGGGCCATCACCAAGCCGCTGGTTCGCGCCCTGGCACCGTGCCGTTTGCGGGTGATCGAGCTGGACCGCGACCTCGCGGCACGCCTGAGGCAGGCGGATGAGGTGGACGTCATCGAAGCCGATGTGCTGAATGTGGACTTCGCCGTGCTGGCCGCCGCCGACCCGCCTTCAGACCCGATTGGCGCCAGCGGCACGGGGCTGCGCGTCGTGGGCAACCTGCCCTACAACATCTCGACCCCGATCCTGTTCCATCTGCTGTCCCATCGTGCGGCCGTGCTGGACCAGCACTTCATGCTGCAGCTGGAGGTGGTGCAGCGCATGGTGGCGGGCCCTGAGGATGGCGAGTACGGCCGCTTGTCGGTGATGCTGCAGGCCTACTACGACATGGAGATGGTGCTGGAGGTGCCGCCCGATGCCTTCGATCCGCCGCCCAAGGTCGACTCCGCCGTGGTACGCATGCGGCCGCTTGCACAGGCCATGGTGCCTGACGCCGGGCGGGCGGTGTTCAGCGAACTGGTGGCTTCGGCCTTCAGCCAGCGCCGCAAGCTGTTGCGTCACAGCCTGGGGGCCTGGCTGGCCGGGCGCGGCCTGCAGACGGGCTTTGACCTGCAGCGCAGGGCACAGGAGGTGCCCGTGCGCGAATATGCTGAACTGGCGGCCGAGGTCGCCAAGGCCTTGGCGGGCGGCGTGCCTGCCGCACAGGGCCAAGCTCGCTTCAGTGCCTGAGCCGGCGTGCGGTGCCCTGCGGCCTCAGGCCGCGTCCAGCCACTGATGTGCCTGGAACGGGCTGCTGATGTAGCCGGGGATGTTGAACTCCCCAAACTTTGGCTTGACCGGCGCTTTCGCCGCCTTGGTTGGCTTGCCGCTGGCTGCGGCCGATGCCGGTTCAGCAGCCGCGTCTGCGGCGCTGTTCGTGGGGCCTTCTACCGCCCGCTCCCCTGACCCAATTTCCGGAGAGCGGGCTACAGAAAAGAATAGAAGCACCTGAACTGGATTCTTCGCTCCGCCCAGAAGTCAGCGGCGTCGCGGAATACATCCAACAGCTGCTCGCGCATCTCGCGGTCAAACTTGGCAGTGGCGGGCAGCTGCTCAAGCACCAGCACAAAGCCTGGCTGGGGCCCGGCCTTGTGTACCAGGTCGGTCAGGCAGTCGTACAGCGCATCAAAGTTCTTGCCGAAGTGCCTGGGGAACAGAAAGGCCTCGGCAATGCCCTCCAGAACGTCCTGCTTGGTTTGCGCCTGAGAAAGATTGGCGTACAAAAAGTGCTGGCCCTGCGCTTGCGCGGCGGCCATGAGCTCATCCACGCGAAACGCGCGGATGGACTGCACGATGCTTGGTCGCACGGTATGCAAAAGCACCACAGTGACCTCCTTTTCTAAAACCCAGGCCGCAACAGCCAGCCCGACCTGCTCAACTGAACCCACTCACTCGACGATCTTGCGGAACGAACCGTAGTGATCGTCGGTAAAAAAACAAGCCTCCGGTGCCGTGGGGGTGGTGCCACCACACACGATCCGGCGTGCGCCCCGGTCCCGCGACCCTGGGGTGTCCACGGTGTACTCCCGGTAGTAGCCCCTGGGCTTGGACGGCAACAACCGCTCGCGGTTGCCAAACGTCGAGCCATCCTTGCCGTAGCGGAAGGGCCCTCCCTGCCGGATCAGGCGGTAAGTCGCCTGACCTTCTCGTGGCAACTGGCTCAAGGCCACGGTGGCCGGTGCCACCGCCGCGTCGGCCGGCGCCTGCTTGGCGGCCGCCCCGCTACCAAGCGCCAAGCCCACCAAGGCGGCTGCAGCAAACCGGGCAACTTGCTTCCGAAAGCGAGTGAACCCTAACTTTTGCTGATCAAGGCCAACCGCCATGGTCGAAAACGGTCTGAAACCGGCCAAAACCGCCGGGAAAGCACAACATTGACGGCCTCAAGTGTGCCGGAATGGTGCAAAAAGCGCAAGCCGCTGCCTAAAGATTGAGCATTTTCGATAGGGCTTTTCGAGACAAGAGTGGGCGCTGACACTCGCGCCCATCAAGTCAGTACGGCCAGGGGCCTTCAAGCCCTTTGAACGTTGGCGTCCACCACGGTCAGGGCAGTCATGTTCACGATGCGGCGCACCGTCGCGGAGGCAGTCAGGATGTGCACCGGCTTGGCGGCGCCCAGCAGCACCGGCCCAATGGCAATGCCCCCGCCTGCCGCTGTCTTGAGCAGGTTGTAAGAAATATTGGCGGCATCGATGTTGGGCAGCACCAGAAGATTGGCTTCGCCCTTCAGGGTCGAGTCGGGCAGGATGCTTTGCCGCATCGCCGCATCCAGCGCACAGTCTCCGTGCATCTCGCCGTCCACTTCCAAGGTGGGCGCTCGCTCACGCAGCAGGGCCACGGTCTGCCGCATCTTGGCGGCACTGGGTGCGTCACTCGACCCAAAGTTGGAGTGTGACAGCAGGGCCACCTTGGGCGTGATGCCAAAGCGGCGCATCTCCTCGGCCGCCATGATGGTGATCTCGCACAGCTGCTCGGCGGTCGGGTCCAGGTTGACGTGGGTGTCGACCAGGAACACCTGGCGGCCCGGCAGGATCACGCCATTCATGCACGCATAGGTGCTGCGCCCCGGCCGCAGCCCGATCACCTGGTCCACATACTGCAGGTGCAGGCCGGTGGTGCCCCAGGTGCCGCAGATCATGCCGTCGGCGTCGCCCTTGTGGACCATCATCGCGCCGATCAGGGTCAGCCGCCGCCGCATCTCGATCTTGGCCACCTGGGCGGTGACGCCCTTGCGCGCCATCATCGCGTGATAAGTCTGCCAGTAGTCGCGGTAACGCACGTCAAACTCGGGGTTCACCAGCTCGAAGTCGCGCCCCGCTTTCAGGCGCAGGCCAAAGCGCTCGATGCGCTTGTCCAGGATGGCGGGGCGGGCCACCAGCGTTGGCCTGGCCAGGCCCTCGTCCACCACCACCTGCACCGCGCGCAGCACGCGCTCCTCTTCGCCCTCGGCATAGACCACCCGCTTCTTGCTGGCGCGCTTGGCGGCCGTGAAGATGGGTTTCATGGTCGTGCCCGAGGCGTACACAAAGCCTTGCAGCTTCTCGCGATAGGCCTCGAAGTTGGCGATGGGGCGCTGCGCCACGCCGCTGTCGGCCGCGGCCTTGGCCACCGCTGGCGCAATCATCATCATCAGCCGCGGGTCAAAGGGCTTTGGAATCAGGTATTCCGGCCCGAAGGCCAGCTTCTCGCCGGCGTAGGCGGCGGCCACCACGTCGCTCTGCTCCTGCTGGGCCAGGGCCGCAATGGCATGCACCGCAGCGATCTCCATCTCCAGCGTGATGGTGGTGGCCCCCGAGTCCAGCGCACCCCGGAAGATATAGGGGAAGCACAGGACGTTGTTGACCTGGTTCGGGTAGTCGGTGCGCCCAGTGGCCAGGATGGCGTCGGGCCGCACGGCCTTCGCGTCCTCCGGCAGGATCTCGGGGCTCGGGTTGGCCAGCGCCAGGATCAGCGGCTTGTCGGCCATGGTCTTCACCATCTCGGGCTTGAGCACGCCACCGGCAGACAGGCCTAGGAAGACGTCGGCGCCCTGGATGACCTCGGCCAGGGTGCGGGCGCTGGTGGGCTGGGCGAACTGGGCCTTGTCCTCGTCCATCAGCTCGGTGCGGCCCTCGTACACCACGCCCGCCAGGTCGGTCACCCAGATGTTTTCGCGCCGGATGCCCAGTTTGACCAGCAGGCCCAGGCAGGCCAGTGCCGCGGCACCGGCGCCGCTGGTCACTAGCTTGACTTTGGCTGGGTCCTTGCCCACCACCTTCAGCCCGTTCAGGATGGCAGCTCCCACCACGATGGCTGTGCCATGCTGGTCGTCGTGGAAGACCGGGATCTTCATGCGCTCCCGCAGCTTGCGCTCCACATAGAAGCAGTCCGGCGCCTTGATGTCTTCGAGGTTCACGCCGCCAAAGGTGGGCTCCAGCGCGGCAATGATGTCCACCAGCTTGTCGAGGTCGTGCTTTTCGTTGATCTCGATGTCGAACACATCGATGCCGGCGAACTTCTTGAACAGCACGCCCTTGCCTTCCATCACCGGCTTGGCGGCCAGCGGGCCGATGTCGCCCAGACCCAGCACGGCGGTGCCGTTGGTGATGACGGCCACCAGATTGCCGCGGCTGGTGTAGCGGAAGGCGTTGTTGGGGTCCGCGACGATCTCTTCGCAGGGGGCGGCCACACCGGGCGAGTAGGCCAGGGCCAGGTCACGTTGGTTGGTCAGCTGCTTGGTGGCTGCAATGGCCACTTTGCCGGGCACCGGCTTCTCGTGGTATTCGAGCGCGGCGCGGCGCAGCTCGGCGCGTTTGTTTTCGGGGCTGTTCGGTTGGTCCATGGCGCTGTCTCCTGACAGAAAATTCTGTATTGCGGAATGCGATTGCGCATTCTAGATCCTGATGCCCATGGGCATGGGACGATTTGGCCCTGTTCCGGTCACGGGAGCTTTGACATTTTCCGCCGTCCCGATCAACCCGCCATGGGGGATGGCCACAACAAAAAGCCGCCCGGAGGCGGCTGGCACAAGGGGAGT